>NZ_QODJ01000005.1:0-172985 GCF_009935965.1 Pseudomonas sp. L13 | reverse complement strand
TCCCTGCCGGTTTACCCCCCAAATCCCTGTCGAATTCCGGCCAGCGTGGTTTAACGGGGCGCCTGAGATCAAAAGCAAGATCAAGAGCGGCTCGCTTCGCATCGTGGTTACTGTTGAGCGCTACAGATTTGTGTAGATACCTATGGCTATCGCAGGCAAGCCAGCTCCCACAGAGGTTAGGTTTTTGGGTGATATCAATATGCTATTTTGGTATTTAAACTTTGATTTTTATACCTTTAAAGTTCGCGCTAGCTGACGTTATCCACGTCGGCACGGACTGCGCTCGCGGCATTACCCATGCGGCGATATGGACTGCACATGACCTTCGATTTCGCTTTTATCCTCAGCACCCTACCGGCGTTTCTCAAGGCCGTGGGTGTGACGCTGCAAGTCGGCCTGATCGCCATTGCCACGTCCTTGCTGGTGGCGCTGATCAACGCGGCGCTGCTGGTGTTTCGCACGCCGTACCTGTCGCGCCTGGTGGCGCTCTATGTGGAGTTGGCGCGTAATACGCCGCTGTTGATCCAACTGTTCTTCGTCTACTTCGCGCTGCCGGCCCTGGGCTTCAATATTTCCGGGTTCTGGGCGGCGATCATCACCATGACCTTTCTCGGCGGCGCCTACCTCACTGAAGTGTTGCGCGCCGGTGTGGAAGCAGTGCCGCTGGCGCAGATTGAGTCTGGCAAGTCCATCGGCCTGTCCGACTGGCAACTGCTGCGCCATGTGATCCTGCCCCAGGCCGGCATCCTCAGCCTGCCGGCGCTGTTCGCCAATTTCATTTTCCTGCTCAAGGAAACCACCGTGGTGTCCGCGGTGGCGGTGCCGGAGATTCTCTACACCACCAAGAGCTACATCGCCCTCTACTACAAGACCTACGAAATGCTCGCCGTGCTGACGCTGATTTGCGTGCTGTTGTTCCTGCCGTTGTCGCTGTTGCTCAGCCGCCTGGAAAGGAGGCTCCAGCATGGCCAGTTCGGGTCTTGAGTTGCTCTGGGTGTCGTTGCCGCAACTGGGCAAGGGCGCTGCGCAAACCTTGTCGATTTCATTTTTGAGCATCGCCTTCAGTACGGTGGGCGGCGTGCTCTACGGCGTGCTGCGCACCTTGAATAAGAAGGCGGTCAACGGCGTGCTGCGGGTCTACCTGGAACTGTTCCGCGCCATTCCGGTGCTGGTGTGGTTGTACCTGTTGTTTTTTGGCCTGCCGATCTTCTTCGGCCTGAGCATTCCGAGTTTCTGGTGCGCGGTGCTGGTGCTGTCGTTGTGGGGCGCCAGCGAGGTGGGCGAAGTGGTGCGTGGCGCGTTGCATTCGCTGCCCCGTGGCCAGCGCGAAGCGGGCTTGTCGATTGGCCTGTCCGGCCCACAGTTGTACGGCTATGTGCTGCTGCCCCAGGCCCTCAAGCGCATGACGCCGCCGACCATCAACGTGTACACGCGCATCATCAAGACCAGCTCCCTGGCGGTGCTGATCGGCGTGGTGGATGTGATCAAGGTCGGCCAGCAAATCATCGAGCGTACCTATGAGTCGGTATTGATCTACGGCGCGCTGTTCCTGTTTTTCTTCTTTATCTGCTACCCGCTGTCAGCCGCCTCCAAGGTGCTGGAACGGCGCTGGGCCCAAGCATGAGCGCATTGATCGAGTTCCAGGGTTTCAACAAATTCTTCGGCGAGACGCAGGTGCTCAAGGGCATCGACCTGAGCGTGCAACGCGGCGAAGTGGTGGTGATCCTCGGCCCCAGCGGTTGTGGCAAAAGTACCTTGCTGCGTTGTTTGAACGGTTTGGAAGTGGCACACAGCGGCAGCCTGCGGTTTGCAGGCCTTGAGCTGTTGGATAAAACCACCGACTGGCGCCAGGTACGCCAGGACATCGGCATGGTGTTCCAGAGCTACCATCTGTTTCCGCACATGAGCGTGCTGGACAACGTCCTGCTCGGCCCGCTGAAAGTGCAAAAGCGCGACCCCCGCGAGGCCCGTGAGCAGGCGCAAAAACTTCTAGAGCGCGTTGGCCTGGCCGACAAGCGCGACGCCTTCCCGCGCCAGCTTTCCGGTGGCCAGCAACAACGCATCGCTATCGTGCGCTCGCTGTGTATGAACCCCCAGGTCATGCTGTTTGACGAAGTCACCGCGGCCCTCGACCCGGAGATGGTCAAGGAAGTGCTGGAAGTGATCCAGGGCCTGGCCCGCGATGGCATGACCCTGCTGATCGTCACCCACGAAATGGCCTTCGCCCGCGCCGTCGCCGACCGCGTGGTGTTCATGGAGGCCGGTCGCATCCTCGAACACAACACCCCCGAGGCATTCTTTACGAACCCGCAGACCGCACGCGCGCAGCAGTTCCTGGAGAAGTTCTCCTTTGTTTCAACACTGCCCAAAAAGATCAAGGAACTGGAGCTGATATGAAAAAGTTACTGCTGCCACTGTTTGCCGTCGCCTTGCTGGCCGGCTGCGATAAAAAGGCCGAAGAGCCGGTAAAACCTGCGGCTGTGAGCTACATCGACACAATCAAAGCGCGGGACAAGCTGATCGTTGGCGTGTTTACCGACAAGCCACCCTTCGGCTTTGTGGACGAAGCCGGTCGCTACGTCGGCTTCGATACCGACATCGGCCGGCAATTCGCCAAAGACCTTCTGGGCGACGAAAACAAGGTGGAATTTGTCGCCGTGGAACCGGCCAGCCGCATTCCCTTCCTGCAAAGCGACAAGGTCGACCTGATCCTCGCCAACATGACCGTGACGCCTGAACGCAAGGACGCGGTGGACTTCACCAACCCCAATCTGAAAGTCGCGGTGCAGGCCCTGGTGCCGAATGACAGCGCCGTTAAAAGCCTGGATGACTTGGCCACCCGCACGACCATCGTCACCACCGGCACCACCGCCGATATCTGGCTGACCAAGAACCACCCGGACTGGAAGCTGCTCAAGTTCGAGAAGAACTCCGAGTCGCTGCAGGCGCTGTCGGCTGGCCGTGGTGATGCGTATGCGCAGGATAATCTGGTGTTGTTCAGCTGGGCCAAGCAGAACCCAGGCTACCGCGTACTGGAAGAGAAGCTGGGTGATGAAGCGCCAATTGCCCCGGCGGTGAAGAAGGGCAATACCGAGCTGCGTGACTGGGTGAATGCGGAGTTGGCGAAGTTGGGCGAGGAAAAGTTTCTGCTCAAGCTTTATGACCAATATGTGCGAAAAGAACTGAGCGATGACACCAAGCCTGAGAGTGTGATTGTTGAAGGCGGTAAGTGGCAGGGCTGATTGTTCACCCCGTCCTTGTAGGAGCGAGCTTGCTCGCGAAGAACGCACAGGCAACGCGGGCTACCAGATAGCGCCGCGTTATCGTTGACGTTTTTCGCGAGCAAGCTCGCTCCTACTCCGGCCAATGCCACGCCGGCGCATCCAAAATGCCCTGCCCCACAATCCGCGTTTCCCCCATCACCTTCTCCAACACAATCGAATTGCATTCCTCATCCTGCTGCAACGCCGCAATCAACCGGCTGGCATGGCTCACCACCCACACCTGGCACTGTTTCGACGCCTGGATAATCAAGCGCGCCAGTGCCGGCAACAGGTCGGGGTGCAGGCTGGTCTCCGGCTCGTTCAGCACCATCATGGTCGGTGGCCGTGGCGTCAGCAAAGCGGCGATCAGCAGCAGGTAGCGCAGGGTGCCGTCCGACAACTCCGCCGCCGACAACGGGCGCAGCAAACCTTCCTGATAGAACTCAATGGCAAAGCGGCCGCCCTGCAAGGGTTCGATATGCAACCGTGCGCCGGGGAAGGCATCACTGACCGCGTGCTGCAACGCCTCTACATCGCCCACTTCGCGAATCGTCTGTAACGCGGCCGCCAAATCCCGACCGTCGTGATGCAGCACCGGCGTGCGCGTGCCTAATTGCGGCTGGCGTACCGGCGCATCCACGTCGCTGCGAAAGTGATCATAAAAGCGCCAGCCACGAATGCTTTCGCGCAGCAGCAACACTTCCGGCGAACCGCGCAGGCTGCCCACCTGATCGAACAGGCTGTGATAGTTGGGCGTGTGCTGGGCCAGTACGTCCCAGGCGCGGCCGTCACGTGCCCGCACCATGGGACCCGAACGTTGCACCAGCAGGCTGGCCGGGCGGTAGAGGGGGCCGGCCCAGATACATTCCTTTTTAATTTCCGGGTCCAGTTTGAACTCGCTGCCGGGAACCGGGATGGGCATGCCCAGGGAGATGGCGTAGCTGAAGTCCTCCCCGGCAAAGCCCAGGCGCAAGCGTTTGACGCCTTGGGCCACCACGGCCTCCACCGGTACTTCGCCATTGCGCATGCGCCGGCTGATGTGTTCCGGCCCGGCCCAGAAGGTCGAGTCCAGCCCGCCTTCGCGGGCCAGCGCATTGATCACCCCGCCCTGGGCGGTTTCGGCCAGCAGGCGCAGGGCGCGATACAGGTTGGACTTGCCGCTGCCATTGGGTCCGGTCACCAGGTTCAGCCGGTCCAGGGGCACCACCAATTTGTTGATCGAGCGGTAATTGGCCACCGCGAGGGTTTTAAGCATATGTATTTAGTCAGCATGGGAACCATTGGAGTATGGGATCCTCCATGCAGATAAGGAACCCTGATCTAAGCTCACAGTCGCATACACACTTGCACGTCGGCATCACGCAAAAGGAGCCTGCATGGGCGGTCGCACCTCGACATTTATTTTCAGCCTTGGCCTCCTGGCGCTGCTCAGCGGCTGTGGCCAGGACAAAGCCGAGCCCAAGCAGCATTCGCGGGTGTTCGTGCAAACCGTGCAGTCGGCGGACTTTGCCGCGGCGGTGACGCTGACCGGCGATATCCAGGCGCGAGTGCAAACCGATCTGTCCTTTCGCGTGGGCGGCAAGATCATCCAGCGCATGGTCGACGTGGGCGACCGCGTCACGGCCAGGCAAGTACTGGCCAAGCTAGACCCCAAGGATTTGCAGACCAACGTCGACTCGGCCCAGGCCCAGGTCGTGGCCGAGCAGGCGCGGGTCAAGCAGACTGCCGCCGCCTTTGTGCGCCAGGAAAAACTCTTGCCCAAAGGCTATACCAGCCGCAGCGAATATGACGCCGCTCAGGCCGCGCTGCGCAGCAGTCAAAGTGCCCTGGCCGCTGCCCAGGCGCAGTTGGCCAATGCCCGCGAACAATTGGGCTACACCGCGTTGATCGCCGATGCCCCGGGCATCATCACCGCGCGCCAGGCCGAAGTCGGCCAAGTGGTACAGGCCACCGTGCCGATCTTCAGCCTGGCCCGCGATGGCGAACGTGACGCCGTGTTCAACGTGTATGAGTCCCTGCTGGTGGAACCGCCGCCCGACACGCCGATTACGGTGAGCCTGTTGGACAACCCGAGCATCAAGGCCGTGGGCAAAGTCCGTGAAGTCACGCCCGCGGTGGCCGCCAATACCGGCACCGTCCAAGTGAAGATCGCCCTGCAAAGCCTGCCCAAGGGCATGGAACTGGGCTCGGTGGTGAGTGCCACCGCCAATGGCCCGGCCAAGGCGAGCATCGAGCTGCCCTGGTCGGCGCTGACCAAAGATCTCAGCGAACCCGCCGTGTGGCTGGTGGACGGCGAGGGCAAGGCGCAGTTGCGCAAGGTCACCGTGGCGCGCTACCTCACCGGCAAAGTGATCATCGGCGAGGGCCTCAAGGGCGGTGAACAAGTCGTGATAGCCGGTGGGCAATTGCTGCACCCCGGCATGGTCGTCGAGATCGCCCAACCCGGAGCGCAGCCATGAAGCAACTGACGCTCATTGTCGCCGCCAGCCTGTCGCTGATGGCCTGCTCCAAGGAAGAGGCGCCGCCCGAACCGATACGCCCGGTGCTGTCCATGGAAGTGAGGGCCGAAGACCAGGAAAACCTCGGTCGTTTCGCCGGCACCATCCAGGCCCGCTATGAAAGCAACCTGGGTTTCCGTGTGCCCGGCCGTATCGCTCGCCGTGCGGTGGATGTTGGCGCCGAAGTGGAGAAGGGCGCGTTGCTCGCGGTGCTTGACCCCACCGACCAGCAGAACCAATTACGCGCTGCCCAGGGCGACCTGGCGCGGGTACAGGCGCAGTTCATCAACGCCCAGGCCAACGCTCGGCGGCAACAGGAGCTGTTCAACCGTGGCGTCGGCGCACAGGCTCAATTGGATGTGGCCCAGACCGACTTGAAAACCACCCAGGCGACCCTCGACCAGGCTCGTGCTTCGGTCAACCAGGCCAAGGACCAACTCAACTACGCCGAACTGCGTACCGACCATGCCGGCATCGTCACCGCCTGGAATGCCGAGGCCGGCCAAGTAGTCAGCGCCGGCCAGCAAGTGGTGACCCTGGCCCGTCCGGACATCAAGGAAGCGGTGATCGACCTGCCCGCAGGCCTGGCTGAACGCTTGCCCGCCGATGTGGTGTTCCTGGTCGCCGGCCAACTGGACCCCAGCGTGCATACCACCGCCGTGGTGCGCGAGATTGAGCCCCAGGCCCAAAGCGCCACGCGCACCCGTCGCGCACGCCTGAGCCTGGCCGAAACCCCAGCCGCGTTCCGCCTGGGCACCGCCATCAGCGTGACCTTGAGCACCGCCATCGCCCCGCGCATCGAGCTGCCCCTGAGCGCCTTGCAGGAAGTCGACGGCAAGACCCACATCTGGCTGCTCGACACCCAGAGCCAGACCGTGCAACCCCGCGAGGTCACGGTCATCAGCCGTGATGCCCACAGCGCCTTGCTCAATGGCAGCGTCAAACCCGGCGAGCGCATTGTCACCGCCGGCGTGAACAGCCTGAAACCCGGGCAAAAAGTCAAAATCGACGAGGACAGCCCGCGATGAAAGGGAGCTTCAACTTATCCGACTGGGCCCTCAAGCATCAGTCCTTCGTCTGGTACCTGATGTTCGTCGCGCTGCTGATGGGCGTGTTCTCGTACATGAACCTGGGGCGTGAAGAAGACCCGTCGTTCACCATCAAGACCATGGTCATCCAGACCCGCTGGCCGGGCGCGACCCAGGAAGAAACCCTCAAGCAGGTCACCGACCGCATCGAGAAAAAACTCGAGGAGCTCGACTCCCTCGACTACGTGAAAAGCTACACCCGGCCGGGCGAGTCCACGGTGTTCGTGTTCCTCAAGGACACCACCAGTGCCAAGGCCATCCCGGAGATCTGGTACCAGGTTCGCAAGAAGATTGATGACATTCGCGGCACCTTCCCCCAGGGCTTGCAGGGGCCGTCGTTCAACGATGAATTCGGTGACGTGTTCGGCTCGGTGTACGCCTTTACCGGCGACGGCCTGTCGATGCGCCAGCTACGTGACTACGTGGAGCAGGTGCGCGCCGAGATCCGTTCGGTGCCGGGGCTGGGCAAGGTCGAGATGATCGGCCAGCAGGACGAAGTGATCTACCTGAACTTCTCCACGCGCAAACTCGCGGCCCTGGGCATTGATCAGCGCCAGGTCGTGCAGAGCCTGCAATCGCAAAACGCCGTGACCCCTGCCGGGGTGATCGAAGCCGGGCCGGAACGCATCTCCGTGCGCACCTCCGGGCAGTTCGCCTCGGAGAAAGACCTGGCCAACGTCAACCTGCGCCTCAATGACCGTTTTTATCGGCTGGCGGACATCGCCGACATCAGCCGTGGCTATGTGGACCCGGCGCGGCCGATGTTCCGCTTCAACGGCAAGCCGGCGATTGGCTTGGCCATCGCCATGCAGAAGGGCGGCAATATCCAGTCGTTCGGCAAGGCCCTGCACGGGCGCATGGACGAGCTGACCGCCGACCTGCCGGTGGGCGTTGGCGTGCACAAGGTGTCCGACCAGGCCGAAGTGGTGGAGGAGGCCGTCGGCGGCTTCACCAGCGCATTGTTCGAGGCGGTGATCATCGTACTGGTGGTGAGCTTTATCAGCCTCGGCATGCGCGCCGGGTTGGTGGTGGCGTGCTCGATCCCGTTGGTGCTGGCGCTGGTATTTGTGTTCATGGAATACAGCGGCATCACCATGCAGCGTGTGTCGCTGGGCGCGTTGATCATCGCCCTCGGCCTGTTGGTGGATGACGCGATGATCACCGTGGAGATGATGATCACGCGCCTGGAAAAAGGCGAAACCAAGGAACAGGCGGCGACCTACGCCTATACCTCCACGGCATTCCCGATGCTCACCGGCACCCTGGTGACCGTGGCCGGCTTCGTGCCGATTGGCCTCAACGCCAGTTCGGCGGGCGAGTACACCTTTACCTTGTTCGCGGTGATTGCCGTGGCGATGCTGGTGTCGTGGGTGGTGGCGGTGCTGTTTGCGCCAGTGATCGGTGTGCATATCCTCAGTGCCAATGTGAAGCCGCACAATGCCGAGCCGGGGCGCATCGGCCGCGCCTTCAATGGCGGCATGCTGTGGGCCATGCGCAACCGCTGGTGGGCGATTGGCATCACCGTGGCGCTGTTCGTGGCCTCGGTGTTTTCCATGCAGTTTGTGCAGAACCAATTCTTCCCGTCGTCGGACCGCCCGGAAATCCTCGTCGACCTGAACCTGCCGCAGAACGCCTCGATCAACGAGACGCGCAAGGCCGTCGACCGCCTCGAAGCGATCATCAAGGACGACCCGGACATCGCCCGTTGGAGCACCTATATCGGCCAGGGCGCGATTCGTTTCTACCTGCCGCTGGACCAGCAGCTGGAAAACCCTTACTACGCGCAACTGGTGATTGTGAGCAAAGGCCTGGAAGAGCGTGGCGCCCTGATCGCCCGCCTGCAACAGCGCCTGCGCGATGATTTTGTCGGTATCGGCAGCTACGTGCAGCCGCTGGAAATGGGCCCGCCGGTAGGGCGGCCGATCCAGTACCGCGTGTCTGGCAAAGACATCGACCAGGTGCGCAAGCACGCCATCGAACTGGCGACCTTGCTCGACCAGAACACCCACTTGGGCGAGATCATCTACGACTGGAACGAGCCGGGCAAAGTGCTGCGGGTGGACATCGCCCAGGACAAGGCGCGGCAACTGGGGCTGTCGTCGGAAGACGTGGCACAGTTGATGAACAGCGTGGTCAGCGGCGCCGCAGTGACCCAGGTGCACGACGATATCTACCTGATCAACGTGGTCGGCCGCGCCGAAGATGCCGAGCGCGGTACGCCGGAAACCTTGCAGAACCTGCAGATCGTCACGCCCAACGGCACCTCGATTCCATTGCTGGCGTTCGCCACCGTGCGTTACGAGCTGGAGCAGCCGCTGGTGTGGCGCCGTGACCGCAAGCCGACTATCACCATCAAGGCCGCCGTGCGCGATGAGATGCAGCCGACCGACCTGGTCAAGCAGTTGGCGCCGACCATCGAGAAATTCAGCGAAGGCTTGCCGGTGGGCTATAAAGTCGCCACCGGCGGTACCGTGGAAGAAAGTGGCAAGGCTCAGGGGCCTATCGCCAAGGTGGTGCCGTTGATGCTGTTCCTGATGGCCACCTTCCTGATGATCCAGTTGCACAGCGTGCAGAAGATGTTCCTGGTGGCGAGCGTCGCGCCACTGGGGCTGATCGGCGTGGTACTGGCGTTGATCCCCACGGGCACGCCCATGGGCTTTGTGGCGATCCTGGGGATCCTGGCGCTGATCGGTATCATCATCCGCAACTCGGTGATTCTGGTCACACAGATCCACGAGTACGAAGAGGCCGGCTATACGCCGTGGGATGCGGTGGTGGAGGCGACTGAACACCGGCGCCGGCCGATCCTGCTGACCGCCGCCGCCGCGAGCCTGGGCATGATCCCGATTGCGCGGGAAGTGTTCTGGGGGCCAATGGCTTACGCGATGATTGGCGGGATCATCATTGCGACGTTGCTGACGTTGCTGTTTCTGCCGGCGCTGTATGTGGCCTGGTACAAAATCCGCGAGCCGAAACAGGAGCATCAGCCACAACGCGATTAATTCTGTAGGAGCGAGCTTGCTCGCGAAAAACGTCAACGATAACGCGTGCTTCCTGAGTAAACGCGGCGCCTGTGAGTTTTTCGCGAGCAAGCTCGCTCCTACAAAAAGCCTTAACTGACTGAGGCTGTGTGAAGCTTCTGAAAAACCCCAACGTCGCCCTGGCTGACCACTGCATGTTGTACCCTCTGGTCCTCATTCCAAACCCAGGTCGATCCTCATGCAGTGCCTGCGTTTCACCTTGCTGTTTTGCGCGTTGCTTCTTGCACCGCCCACCTTCGCCGCCACCGTACTGGAAAACGCCTTATGGCGCGTCGAACTCGACCCCGCCACCCTGGCGCTGCGCGTGACACCCGCAGGCCAAGCCTCGGTGCAGGCCTCCAGCGGTGTGGCGGCGCATGCCGTCAGCCAATTGCAGAACACCCCCGACCAGGCCACTTGGCAATGGGACAACGGCGCCTATCGCCTGACCGCCCGCCTGCAACAGCGCGACCTGGCCCTGACCATCAACGCCCGCGAGCCCGGTGAGCTAGCGCTGCTACGCCAGCCTGCCGAGGCCATGGGGCAAGGGTTGATCTGGCCCTTGGCCGAGGGGCATTACGTGCCTGCCGGCAATGCCATCTGGAAGACGTTTCTGCTGGAGCGGGGCGAGTTCAATACCACCCAGGACCTGAGCCTGCCGCTGTGGGGCGTGGATCACGCTGGCTTCACCTTGAACTGGCTGTTGACCAACCCCTACAACAACCGCCTGCAATGGCACGCCGACGGCAATGGCCTGGCCCTCTGGGCGTCCCATGAATTCACCTCGCTTGCGCCCGACGCACCAATGACACTGCGCCTGTACCTGGGCGATGCCGACCCGTTGGCTGGCGCCAAACGCTACCGCCAGTGGTTGGTGGAGCAGGGTCGCTATGAGCCGTTGGCGGACAAACTGCGGCAAACACCTGAAGCCCAGAAGCTGCTGGGCGCCAGCCATGTGTACCTCTGGGACAACGGCCTGCTGGCTTTGGGCGATGTGCGTGATTGGCCCAAACTGATCAAACGGCTGCGCAGCCATGAACTCAAAATGCTGATGGACAAAGAGAGCGCACAGCTGCTGGCGAAGCCCACTGCATTGAATCGCTATGAGCAAACCGTGCTGCTGCGCGGCCTCAACGCGGCGATCAACACCAAGGCCCGACAGGCCTGGCAAGTGCAAGAGCCAGACATGACCCGCCTTGCCGCCCGTTATGGTGAGCTGCGCAGTGAACTGGCCGTGGACTTTGCGGGGGCCTTGAGTGACGGCCCGCAAACCTGGGGCCGTAGCACCATTCAAACCCTGCGCGACGCCGGGCTGCAGCGTCTGTTGCTGACCTTGGGCGAAGGTTGGGAGGGTGGCCTCTGGCATCCCGAAGCGATTCGCGCGGGGGTGGAAGCCGGTTTTCTGATGGCGCCTTACGACTCCTATGAAACGGCCCTGTCCGCCACGGAAAACCCCGATTGGACTACTGCCCACCTGGGCGCCAAGGCCTATCGTGACTGCGCGATCGTGTTGAAAGACGGCAAGCTGAAAACCGGTTTCCAGAAGTCCGGCCACTACACCGACCCGCGGTGTGTGCGGCCGCTGCTGGAGGCGCGGGTGAAGGCGGTGCAGGCCAAGGCTGGCTTCAATGCCTGGTTTCTCGATGCCTACGCCACCAGCATGCTGTTCGACAGTTACCGCAGTGACGCCAGCATGACCCAGGCACAAAACGCCGAAGGCAATATCGACGCCTCTCGCTGGATTAACACCGTGCCTAAGCTGGTCACAGGCTCCGAAGACGGCAACGCCATCACCGCCCAGGGCATCCTGTTTGCCCACGGCATGCAAACCCCGGTGATCGGCTGGGGTGATCGTGAGATGACCAAGGACCAACAGTCGCCGTACTTCGTCGGCAACTGGTACCCAACGGAGCAACCGGCGGTGTTCTTCAAATCAGTGCCGTTGAAGGAGCCGTTTCGCACGGTGTATTTCGAGCCGACGATGCGCCTGCCGTTGTATCAGGCGGTGTTCCACGGCTCGGTGATCACCACCCACCATTGGCTGTTCGACAGCCTCAAGCTGAGCAATGTGCGGGGTGACAATGAGCTGACCCAACTGCTCTACAACGTGCCGCCGCTTTACCACCTCAGTGCGGCAACGCTCAAGGCGCGGCTGCCGATTATTCAGCGTCAGGACCGTTTTTTCCGGCCGTTGCACCAGCGCTTGGCGACCCAGGCGATGACTGATTTTCGTTGGCTGAGCGAAGACAAGCAGGTGCAGCAAACAACCTTTGCTGACGGGACGCGGTTGGTGGCGAATTTCTCGGCCGAGGAAAAACAGGGGTATGCCGGGCGCAGTGTGACGGTGGTGGTGGAGGGGGAGGAGCCGGTGGTGTATCAGGTGAAATAACGCTGCCCGTTACGGCGCCATCGCGGGCAAGCCCGGCTCCCACAGTGAAATGCATTCCAAAGGTGGGAGCTGGCTTGCCTGCGATGAGGCCGGTACAGACGATGCAACACTAAACTTTACGCCACACACTCGCCAACCAAGGCTGCTGTTCGCGCGGCAACCCGGCCGGCCGGTAGTAATGCTCCAGCTCTTCAAACCCGGCCGCAGTCAGCAAGGCCTGCCACGCCTGCAGGTCGTGATAAGACCCATACCGCGGCCCATTCCAGCCCTCCTGGTTCTCGCCCCGAGGGTTGGAGCTGAACAGCACGCCTCCAGGTTTCAACGCGCCGTGCAGCTCTTTGAGCACACGCGGCAGCTCCTGCTTGGGAATATGAAACAGCACCGCATTGGCAAACACCCCGTCAAAGCGCGCAGCGGGCAGGTCCAGCTTGAGAAAATCCTGCTGCAACACCTCACAGCCGCTGTCTTCGCGGGCCATCTGCGCAAAACGCTCGGAGCCGTCCAGGCCCACGGCGATATGCCCCATGCGCGTAAACGTCTGCAAATCCCGCCCTGGCCCGCAGCCGAAATCCAGCACGGTAAACGGCGGCGTGCCCTGGATATGCCGCAGCAGCGCGTCGATGTTCTGGCTCACATCGTGATCGCGGGTGCCTTCGCGGAAGTCTTCGGCCACCTTGTTGTAATGGCCGAGGGTGGTGGCGGTGATCTGGTTGAGGTCGTCGGGAGCAAGTTTCATGGCATGGCGCACGGCTGCGGCTGAGGTAGCGGGACTATACCCCGGCCCACTCTTGAGTTGAAAACCGTGTATCCGTTGTAGGGTGCTTCATGGCGTTCGCAGTGTGCGCATCCGACAGACCGCCATGAGAAATTGTGGGTAAGATTCGGCCCTCATTTGCATAGGGTTATACATCCATGGAAGAGGAAAAACGTTCACCGGTTGGCAACGACACCGCACCGAACAAGGTCGACCAATACGCCACGAGATTGAGCAATGGCTTGCTCTGGCTCAATGAGCGTGCCTGGCCACTGACGGTGGGAATTCTCTCGGTGGCAGGCCTGTACCTGTACCAGTACATCCAGGTGGAAAAGGTGCCGCTGAGTATCTTGTCGGCGTCGGCGTTCACCGCATTGCCGGCGATGTTCGCCATGTTGGTATTTGTGATCGGCATGATGGGCGCGTCGATCCTGGTGCCCACGTTCATTTTATTTACACGCCTGAACGACACGGGTGTGCGCCTGAGTAATCAACTCAATCTCAGCGCGCAATCGCCGCAAGAGAAGGCTCAGCACCGGCGTTTATTGGGGCATTGGTCGGCCAGTGTGGGGGTGATGGGGGTTTTCTGGATGTCCGCCGTTTACCTGTCCGCGAACGCCGAGAATGGGCCATTGCTGGCCATCGGTTGGGTCGTGGCGATCATGGTGGTGGTACTGGCGTATGTCGGCATCATCATTCGTGCCCGGCCCGCCCATGTTGCTCTGCGTGAGCTGTCTAGCGAGTTCTGGCTGGCCAGTGCGGGCGCCGGGGTCGTTCAAATGGTGGTCATTCTGATGGTGACGGTGCCGGTCTCTCGCGCCTTCAGCGAGTACTCCGACAGCGCCGTGTTCTTTACGCCGGTCATGGTCGCCGAACTGGCCGTGCTGATTCTGATCCAGGGGTGTTCCGCCTGCCTGGTAGTGCACATGCGCGATCATAAAAACCCGGTAGCGTTCGCCTCGCTGGCGGCTTTTGCGCTCATCGTTTTACTCGGGCTGATCCCGGCGAGCGGGGCCAAGTTGGGCGGCCTGCCGCTGCAGGGCTCCGCCTCGGGAGGGCGCGTGTGTACGTTGATGACATGGGCGGCAGAGGCCAAGGTTCCCGGCGTGCTGGTAGACGCCGACAACCCCAAACGCAGTGTAAAACTGCGGGTGATGGCCGACTCGGATGGCAGCTACATCGTGCGGCCCTGGCAGGCCAAGGACAAAACCATCACCTTTGTGCCCCGCGCCAGCGTTGCCCAACTGGATGAGTGCCCGTGACGTCAGCGCTTGTTCAATACCCGCGCCAACCGGTCCCCGCTTAGTTGGATCACCGCCACCAGCACCACCAGCAGCACAATCACCGTGAGCATGATCTGCGTATCGAAGCGCTGGTAGCCGTAGCGGTAGGCAATATCGCCCAGGCCACCGGCACCAATCGCCCCGGCCATGGCCGATGAGTTGATCATGGTTACCAGGGTGATGGTGAAGCCGCCGACGATGCCGGGCAGCGCCTCTGGCAACAGCACATGCCAGATGATGTGCCAGCGGCGGCAACCCATGGCCTGCGCGGCTTCGATCAGGCCATGGTCGACCTCGCGCAGGCTCACTTCGGCGATGCGCGCAAAGAAGGGCGTGGCGGCGATGGTCAGCGGTACCACTGCTGCCCAGACGCCATAGGTGGTGCCGACGATCAGGCGCGTGAACGGGATGAGCGCCACCATCAGGATCAGGAACGGAATGGAGCGGAACAAGTTCACGAACGCTCCCAGCACGCGGTTAAGGGCCGGTGCCTGGTAGATGCCGCCCTTGTCACTGGTGACCAGGAACACCGCCAGCGGAATGCCTACCAGCAGCGCGATCAGCGACGACACCCCCACCATCAACAAGGTGTCGATGGCGCCCTGCACTAAACGATCAAACCACATAGCCCAGCACCTCCACCTGTTGTGCCCAATTGGCCGCGCGTTTGCGCAGTTCTTCGCCGTTGTGCGGCGATCCATTCACCGCCAGCAGCAGTTGCCCCAAGGCATGCCCCTGGATGCGTTCCACGCCGCCTTGCAGCAAGCGCACGCGGCCACCGAGGGCGCTGAACAGCGCTGCGAGGTCTGGCTCCAGGCTGTCGCTGCCGGTGAACTGCAAGCGCAGCACCAGCGCGGCATCGGCCGAGGCGGGCGTGGGTTGCAGGCGGCGTTGCAACTCTGGCGGCAAGCCGTGTTGCAGCGGTGCGAGTAGGGTCTTGCTGACCTCATGTTGCGGATCGCCAAACACCTGCCACACCGGGCCTTGCTCGACGATACGCCCGTGTTCCAGTACCACTACGCGGTCGCAGATGTCGCGGATCACCGCCATCTCATGGGTGATCAGCACGATGGTCAGGCCCAGGCGCTGGTTGATCTCGCGCAGCAGGCCGAGGATCGACTGGGTGGTTTCCGGGTCGAGGGCCGAGGTGGCTTCGTCGCACAGCAGAATCTCGGGGTCGTGCACCAGCGCGCGGGCGATGCCGACGCGTTGTTTTTGCCCGCCGGACAGCTGCGCCGGGTATGCCTTGTGTTTGTCTTGCAGGCCTACCAGTTCCAGCAGTTCATGCACCTTTCGTGCGCGTTGTGCCTGGGACACACCGGCGACCTTGAGCGGCAACTCGACGTTCTGCCACACGGTCTTGGCCGACATCAGGTTGAAGTGCTGGAAGATCATGCCGATGCGTCGGCGCAGCGCCACCAGGTGGTCTTCATCGAAGCCGCCGATGTCTACCTGGTCGATCAGCACCCGTCCGCTGCTGGGGTGCTCCAGACGGTTGATGGTGCGGATCAGCGACGACTTGCCGGCCCCGCTGCGGCCGATGATGCCGAACACTTCGCCACGCTGGATCGCCAGGTCAATGCCTTGCAGCGCATGCACTGTGCCGTCATAGGTTTTGCCCAGCTTGATGAACCGCACATGGGCGCGGTTCAAGTCCGGGTGCAGTTCAGTCTGTTCGGCGTGGCTGGGCGCGTGCTCCAGGTCACGCAAGCGGGCGTTGGCGGCACTCATGGTTTAGCTTCCCAGCCGACCTGATAGAGCTTGCCCAGGGACTTGTCCAAGGCCGCACGCACCACCGGCGAGTGCTGGTAGATATCGACGAACTTGATCACCCGTGGGTCGGTTTTGCTCTTGGGCTGGATGACGAACTGAATCACGTATTCCGGGTGGTCGAGGCCGTCGAACAACAGCGCCGACTCGGCATCGAAGGTCTTGGACAGGCGGATATACGCGGGGTAGCCCTGCACCAGATCGGCGTCGTCATAGGCGCGCACCAGTTGCACGGCTTCCACTTGCAGGATCTTGATGTTTTTCGGGTTGGCGATGATGTCTTCTTCGGTGGCCTTGTAGCCCACGCCCGGCTTGAGGGTGATCAGCCCCGCCTTGGCCAGCAATTGCAGGCCGCGACCGCTGTTGATCGGGTCGTTGGCAATCGCCACGCTGGCGCCTTCGGGCAACTCGTTAACGCTTTTGTACTTCTTCGAATACAGCCCGACGTTGTTGATGATGCCCGGCGCGTACGGCACCAGGTCAAACCCGGCGGCGGCCTTGGCGTTTTCCAGGAAGGGGATGTGCTGGAAGTAGTTCACGTCGATATCGCCGGCGGCGAGGCTGACGTTGGGCGCGATCCAGTCAGTGAACTCCACCAGCTCGACCTTCAGGCCCTGCTTGCTGGCTTCTTCTACGGCGGCTTCCAGCGGAATGGCGAAGGCGGCGGTGGTGCCGATTTTCAATGGCGCATCGGCGGCGAATACCGCCGAGCTGAATAAGCCGAAGGCCAGGGCCAGTGCTTTGACTGGGTGGTTTAAGAATGTCTTTTTCATCGTGGTTTTCCAGTCATAAGGTATAGGTGCAAACAATGCGGTCAATGGTGGGAGCTGGCTTGCCTGCGATGGCGGTGTTTCAGCCACATTGGTTTTAGCTCGCCCACCGCTATCGCAGGCAAGCCAGTTCCCACAGTTTTGTTCAATGGCGGTAGGTAGAGCCGGTGTGTTGTTTGGGTAAGCGGGCCTGGTCGTGGAAGACTTTTTCCCGCAGCGTTCCCGGCGCATATTCCGTCTTGTACGAGCCCCGTCGTTGTAACTCAGGTATCACCAGCTCAATGAAATCCACATAGCTCTCCGGCGTCACAATGCGCGTCAGGTTGAAACCGTCCAGCCCGGTTTCGCTGATCCAGGATTCCAGCTCATCGGCCACCTGTTCAGGCGAGCCCACCAAGGTGATATAGCGCCCGCCCAAGGCGTGTTGGTCGAGTAATTTGCGCCGGGTCCAGTCGTTGTTCTGCAGGTTCTGGGTGGCGGACTGGATCGCGTTGCTCTTGACGTACTGGATGGGTTCGTCCAGCCCGTATTGGGCAAAATCAATCCCGGTCGAGGCCGAGAAATGCGCCACGCCGGCTTCCGCGCTGGCGTAGCTCAGGTACTCGGCGTGCTTGGCCCACGCCAGCTCTTCGGTGGCGCCCACGATCACGTTGAGGCCCATGAACACCTTGATGTCATCCGGGTTGCGCCCAGCCTCCACCGCGCTGGCGCGCACCTTGTCCACCTGGCGCTTGGTCGCGGGTTTGTTCTGCCCGCTGATAAACACGCACTCGGCATGCTGCCCGGCGAACAGCAAGCCACGCTCGGAACTGCCGGCCTGGAACAGCACTGGCGTACGCTGCGGCGAGGGCTCGCACAGGTGGTAACCCTCCACCTGATAAAACTCGCCGTGGTGCGCAACCTTGTGCACCTTGCCCGGTTGCGCATACACCCGCGCTTGGCGATCGTTGCGCACCGCGTCGTCTTCCCAGCTGCCTTCCCAGAGCTTGTACAACACCTGCAGGTATTCATCGGCCTGGTCGTAGCGCCGGTCATGCTCGACCTGTTCGGTGAGGCCCATGGCCTTGGCGGCGCTGTCGAGGTAGCCGGTGACAATGTTCCAACCCACCCGGCCACGGGTCAGGTGATCCAGCGTCGACATGCGCCGGGCGAACAGGTATGGCGGCTCGTAGGTGAGGTTGGCGGTAAGGCCGAAGCCCAAGTGCTTGGTGACAGCGGCCATGGCCGACACCAGCAGCAGCGGGTCGTTGACCGGTAACTGGATCGACTCCTTGAGCGGCACGTCAATGGAGTCCTGGTACACGTCATACACGCCGACGATATCGGCGATGAACAAACCGTCGAACAGCCCGCGCTCCAGGATCTGCGCCAGTTCAGTCCAGTATTCGAGGGTGTTGTAGTGGGTGGACGTGTCCCGTGGGTGGGTCCACAAACCGTGGTTGATGTGCCCGATGCAGTTCATGTTGAAGGCATTGAGCAGGATCTTTTTTTTGCTCATCAGATGGTCCCCCGCAGCGGCGGGTTTTCATCGTTGAGGTAGTAGTTGCCGACCGCATGGTATTTCCAGCGGACCGGGTCGTGCAGAGTGTGCACCCGGGCGTTGCGCCAGTGGCGGTCCAGGCCGTGTTCGGCCAGGGTCGCCTGGCTGCCAGCCAGTTCGAACAGGGTGCTGCCGGCCGCCAGGGAGATTTCGGTGCTCAGGGCGCGTACTTCGGCAACGGCGATGGAGGCTGCGGCGACGGTCTGGGCATTGCTGTCGGCCTGGGCGCGGTCGAGGAATTCACCCGAGCGTTCCAGCAAGGCTTCGGCGGCGTGCAGGCGGCTGCTCAGGTGGCCGAAGCTCTTGAGTGTCAGCGGGTCTTCGGTGGCCTTGTCATTGCCGGCGTCGATCCACGGGCGGGTTTTGGTGCGCACAAAGTGCAAGGCATCTTCAAAGGCCGCGCGGGCGATGCCGGTGTCGATGGCCGCGTGAAGAATTTGCGCCAGCGGGCCGACGGTGGTGGGACGTTCGAAGGCGCTCTGGAACGGCACCACGTCTTGCGCCGCGACCCATACGTTGTCGAACACCACCGAGCCGCTGCCGGTGGTGCGCTGGCCGAAGCCGCTCCAGTCGTCGATCACCGTGAGGCCCGCGCTGTCACGCGGTACGAAGGCCAGTTGCTGCACGCCGTTTGCATCCACCACCGAGGTGGGGATGCGCTGGGCATAGATTGCGCCCGTGGAATAGAACTTGCGCCCGCTGATGCGAAAACCGTCGCCGTCGCGGGTGAGGCTGGTGATGCGGTCATGGGCGGTCTTGGTGCCCAGCTCCGCCAAGGCGTTGCCGAAACGCTGGCCGGCCAACACCTCGGCGTACAGGCGTTGCTGCTGTTCGGGGCTGCCGTTTACCCGAAGCACTTCGAGGGCATAAAAATGGTTTTGCGGAATCTGGCCCAACGATCCATCGGCCTGGGCGATCAGTGCGATGACCTTGGCCAGGGTGACGTTGGACACGCCCGCGCCGCCATAGGCCTTGGGCACGCTGATGCCCCACAGGCCAGAGCGGGAAAACACGTCCAGCTCGGGCAATGGCAGGCGGCGTTCGCGGTCGCGTTGGGCGCTGTCGCGGCGCAAGTCTTCAGCGAGGTCGCTGGCGACGATAAGCGCTTGTTCGTCGCTGGTGATGACCGCGACGGGGTGTGAAAGGGTCATGAGTTTCTCCAGAAGCTCGTGGAAAAGTGTTCTGGTTGGTTAAATCCAGGAATGCCGAGCCGGCAAGGTGCCGTTGAGTCGATAGGCGCCGATGGCGTGGTACTTCCAGCGCACCGGGTCGTGCAGGGTGTGCACCCGGGCGTTGCGCCAGTGACGGTCAAGGTTGAATTCGGCCAGGGTGGCGCGGCTGCCGGCCAGTTCGAAGAGCTTCTCGGTGACCTGCAGCGCCACTTCGGTGGTCAGCACCTTGGCCTCGGCCACGGCAATTGAGGCGTGGGCGGCGGACTGCGCGGTAATCGGCGCGGCGCTGACCTGGTCCAGCACCTGGCCTGCCTTGCGCAGCAGGGCTTCGGCGGCGTGCAGTTCGATCTTCAACTTGCCGATCTCGGCGATTACATACAGGTCGTCGCTGGCTCGCTCGACCTTGGCGTCGATCCACGGGCGTGAACGTTCACGCACGAAGGCAATGGCATCGTCGAGGGCGCCCCGGGCGATGCCGGCGTCGATGGCGGCCTGGATCAGTTGCGACACGGCCCCCTGAATATTCGGGGTTTCGCCCAGGCGCCAGTTGTCGATGACCAGTTCCGGCTCCACGGCCACGCGGTCAAGCAAGACGGTGCCGCTGGCGGTGGTGCGTTGGCCAAAGCCGGACCAGTCATCAACGATGCGCAGCCCTTCGCTGCCGCGACGTACAAAAGCCATGACCTGCTTGCCGTCATCGTTCAGGGCCTTGATTGCCACCCAGTGGGCAAACAGGGCTCCAGTGGAGTAGAACTTCTGCCCGCTGACCACGTAACCGTCGCCTTCGGCCGTGAGGCGCGCCTTGAGCTCAAGGGTATTTTTGGTGCCGCGTTCCGGGCCGCCGTTGCCGATGCGCCAGCCGTCGAGCACGCTCTGGAACAGCTGTTTTTTCTGGCGCTCGGTGGCGGTGCCCTGCAACACATGCAGGATGCCGAAATGGTTTTGCGGAATCTGCCCGAGGGCTGGGTCGGCCGCGCTGATAATCGCGAAGACTTCGGCCAGGGTCACAAACGACACCTGGGGCCCGCCGTATTCACGGGGAATGGAAATACTGCCCAAGCCACTGCGGGTGAACTGTTCGAGCTGCGCCCAGGGCAGTTTGCGTTGCTGGTCGCGCTGGGCGGCCTGCGCGCGCGCAGCCTGGGCCAGCTCGTGGGCGGCGCTCAGCGCCTGGGCGTCGTTGCGCAGCACCGTGGCGGGCAACAGCAGGGGGGCTACGTCCAGATCACTCTGGGGGGATGTTAGAGCCAAGTTAGACATCAGCGCCGCTCCTTGGCTGCACGCAATGCCCTGGCGTTGTGCACCGGGGTAATTCTGACCATACCGACCTCGCATTCAATGAAATAAACAGAAAAATCAGGAATGTCCGGTGGTCCGGTGCATATACCCTAAGCGTGTTAATTATTTAAATAAACTAACTTTTAGGAATATGCATAGAAGGGCTGTCACCCCGGTTCACAGGGTGAGCCGAAGCGACGCGGTTGATAGCCCGGGGCGGGCGAGGCTGGGCAGGGAGTAGGTGTGCAGGCGGCGATGCGCAGCGTACGGGCGGGCGCCCAGCGGGAGTTGTTACCCACGCGGTCGAGAATGCAGTAGGTGACCTCCAACCGGCAGTCGTCGCCGGCTTCGATAATCACGTGGGGCGGCACCCACACCTGCACCGCCAGGCCGACGCCCTGGGCTTGGATGCGGGGCAGGTCCAGGCGTACATCGCCCCAGCGCAAGGTGATGGCGTCGCCCGTGCTCATGTTCAGGTAAGGCTCGATGGTCAGCGGAATGCCGCGCCTTACCTGGCTGCTGTTGACGCCATGGCGGCGGATCGTCTCGGGCAGGTTCACGGGCGCCAGGTTCTGGTTTTCATCGCCGCCTTCAGGATTCAGGTGCGATGAAGGCTGACCGCCGGGGTAGTTGGTCTTGACCCGCACCAGGGTTACCGCCGAGCGCATCGGGCCATGGCCGATCTGCAAGACCTGGTAATGGACGCGTGCCGGGCCATCCTGCACAAAGCTTTGCGGGACGCACAGGTGGGTATACGTGCCGATCTTGCATGCCGTCACCTTGCGCGAGGCGGCAAAGCAGTTGTTCCAGAACAGTTCAATCAGGTCGCCTTCTTCCATGCTCGGGTAGGGTGAAATGTCGACCTGCAAGTGGGCGGAAGCCAGGGCGCTGATGCCGTTTCCAATAGCCTGGGGCAGCTTTGGGGCACGGAGCGTGGCCGGGGTTTGAGTGTGTGTCATAAGTAATCTCCTTGATGCAGCCAGCAGCAATCGTTCCGAAACCTCAACGCACAGGCGCAAGGGGGTCGAAAGACACGATTCAGTCAGTAGCCGGGATGGGATCCAATCCTCAAGGCGCTAGATAAGAGGGTTGGCCAAGGAGCGTCAATGGAGGCAAAGGGCTAAACGGCGGGTTCGGAGAGATTCAGAAGGGTCTGACGGGGAGGGGGATTTTAAGGCGCTTACGACGGGGGCTTTTACACGCTTAACCTGCAACCCGTTGTAGGAGCGAGCTTGCTCGCGAAGAACGCCCAGGCAACTCGGTCAATCTGATTCACCGCGTTATCGTTAACGTTCTTCGCGAGCAAGCTCGCTCCTACACTGGGAGGTGTCAGTGGGCGAGGAATTTGCTCAAGAACTGCTTGGTGCGTTCTTCCTTGGGGTTGGCAAATAGCGCCTTGGCTTCGCCCTGTTCGACGATTACGCCCTTGTCGAAAAAGATCACCCGGTTGGCCACATCACGGGCGAAGCTCATCTCGTGGGTGACGATAACCATGGTGCGGTTTTCTTCGGCCAGGCTGCGAATGGTCGCCAATACTTCGCCCACCAGTTCCGGGTCGAGGGCCGAGGTGGGTTCGTCAAACAGGATCACCTCCGGCTCCATGGCCAATGCGCGGGCAATCGCCACACGCTGTTGCTGGCCGCCGGACAACCGCCTTGGGTAGGACGCTTCCTTGCCCGCCAGGCCAACCCTGGCCAACAGCGTGCGCCCCAGTTCGGCCGCCGCTTCCCGTGGCATCTTCTTGACCACGATGGGGCCTTCGATGACGTTTTCCAGCGCGGTACGGTGGGGGAACAGGTTGAAGTTCTGGAACACAAAGCCCACATGCTGGCGCAGACGCCGCACCAGGCCCTGTTGCTGGTTGAGCGGCTTGCTGCTGTCGATCTCGATGTCACCTACCTTGATACGGCCGCTGGTGGGCTCTTCGAGGAAGTTCAGGCAACGCAGGAAGGTGGTCTTGCCCGAACCGCTGGGGCCGATGATGGCGATCACTTCGCCCTCCTTGACCTCTAGGTCGATGCCGTTGAGCACCACCTGACCGTTAAATTGTTTGGTCAGTTTTTCAACCACGATCATGCTTCAAGACTCCAGGTCATGCCGGTTGACCCGGTCTTCCAGACGATTTTGCAGATGCGCCAGGATGCTCGCCAGGATCCAGTAGATCAGGGCCGCGGACAGATACATGGTGAAAATTTCGAAGGTACGCGCCGACACCAGTTGGGCCTGGCGGAACAGCTCGGGCACTTGGATGGTGGCGGCCAGCGCCGTGTCCTTGACCAATGAAATAAAGCTGTTGCCCAAGGGCGGCAACGCCGTGCGCATCGCCTGCGGCAGGATGGCCCGGCGCAACGTTTGCGCACGGGTCATACCGATACTGGCAGCGGCTTCCCACTGGCCACGCTCGATGGAGGCGATGGCGGCCCGCAGGATTTCACAGGCATAGGCAGCCATGTTCAGCGAAAAGCCGATCATGGCCGCCGGGATCGGGTCCAGCTCGATGCCCACTTGCGGCAAGCCGTAGTAGATCAGGAACAGCTGCACCAGCAACGGCGTGCCGCGAAAAAACGACACGTAGACCCGGGCCGTCCAGCTCAAGAGCTTGAAGCGCGACAGGCGCATCAAGGCCAGGCCGAAGCCCAGCAGCAGGCCGAAAAACATCCCGCCCAGGCTGAGAATTACCGTGTAGTACGCGCCCTTGAGCAGAAAGGGCGCGGAGTCCAGCGCGAGTTGGAAACCTGCTTCCATTATTGCGTAACGTCAGCGTTGAAGTACTTCTCGGACAGCGTCTTCAAGGTGCCGTCGGCGCGCAGTTTATCCAGAGCCTTGTTGACCGCGTCGAGCAATTCGGGCTCGCCTTTGCGCAGGGCGATACCGGATTCCTGACGGGAAAAGGCGTCGCCGGCAGCGGCGGTGTCGGGGGCTTTCTTGGCGTATTCCAGGGCGGCCAGGCGGTCGATCAGGATGGCGTCGATACGGCCGATGCGCAGGTCCTGGAACTTGGTCGGGTCGTCGTTGTAGGTCTTGATAATGGCTTTTGGTTGGTTGTCCTTGAGCCATTGTTCGTAGTTGGTGCCCAGGCCTACACCGACTTTCTTGCCGGCCAGGTCGTCGGCTTTCTTGATCGAGTCGACGTTCTTTTTCAGCACCAGCGCCTGGATGCCGGACACGGTGTAAGGCTTGGAGAAGTCGTACTTTTTCTTGCGCTCATCGGAGATGGTTACCTGGTTGACCACAGCGTCCAGGCGCTTGGATTCCAGCGCGGCAAGGATGCCGTCCCAAGGGGTGGCTTGCAGCTTGACCTTGACGCCCAGCTCCTTGGCCAGCGCTTCGGACAGTTCCACTTCGAAACCGCTGAGCTTGCCGCTTTCATCGACAAAGCTGAACGGTGGGTAGGTGCCTTCCAGGCCGATCTTGATCTCGCCGGCCTTCTTGATGGTGTTCAACTGCTCGCCGGCAACCGCCTGGCCCAGCCAGCCAGCGCCAAGCGCCAGGCCCAAAGTGCCAACCAACAGCGTGCGACGAAATGCAGAAATAGTCATGGAGAGCCCCTGTGTTTTTATGGTGAGCGAAGCAGGTGACGCGGTAGTCGTATCCTGCCCTAAAGTGCGAAGCGCGTCTTCGCCTTCGGCGCGATGATAAGGTGGGTTTTTAAGTCTTGAAAATAATAAAAAAGCAATTTCATATTCTATTTTTGAATATTGACCTATTCAGTCAGTTGAATACTGAGTCATAAGCAAACAATGCCGGTGCCCCACCGGTATGCAGGAAAATAATCGGCCCCTCTTCAAAGCGCTGGCGCCCGATGCCGTCCAGCAAACCGGCCATGGCCTTGCCGGTATACACCGGGTCCAGCAACAGACCTTCCTGGCTGGCCAAAAGTTTGATCGCCGAGAGGGTGCCAGCGTTTGGCTCGCCGTAACGGGGGCCGAAATATTCGTCCCACAGGGTCACCTTGAACGCTTCTGGAATAGCCACCCCGAGCAACTCGGCGGTGCGTTCGGCCAGGCCCTGCACCTTGGGCAATTGTGCTTGTTCGGTGCGCGACACCGTGATGCCGATCACCGGCAACTGCGGCAATGCTTCGCTCAAGGCCAGGGCCAGGCCGCTGTGGGTGCCGGCGCTGCCAGAGGCAAGCACCACGGCGGCGAATTCAATGCCGCTGTCTTCAATCTGCGCGGCCAACTCCAGCCCGGCGCGCACGTAACCCAACGCGCCGAGGGCATTTGAGCCGCCGATAGGCACCAGGTACGGTTTCTTGCCGTTGCTGCGCAGGCGGTCGGCGAGGGCGTTGAGTTGGTCGTCGACGTTGTCGAGGTTTTCCACCAGTTCCACTTTGGCGTCGAACAGCTCCAGCAGCAGGCGATTGCCGTTGCCCAGGTAGTTGGGGTCGTCGGTGCCGGTAGGGTTTTCCAGCAGGGCCACACAGCCCAGGCCGAGCTTGGCGGCCAGCGCGGCGGTCTGGCGCACATGGTTGGACTGGATCGCGCCGGCG
Source organism: Pseudomonas sp. L13 (assembly GCF_009935965.1). Lineage (NCBI taxonomy): Bacteria > Pseudomonadati > Pseudomonadota > Gammaproteobacteria > Pseudomonadales > Pseudomonadaceae > Pseudomonas > Pseudomonas sp. L13. The sequence continues at coordinate 147,668 of NZ_QODJ01000005.1, read as the reverse complement.
GTGACCAAGGTATCGGCGCCCTGGGCAAGCGCGTCGGCAGCCAGGTATTCAAGTTTGCGCAGCTTGTTGCCGCCCATGGCCAGAGGCGTGGTGTCATCGCGTTTGACGTAGATATCCCTGCCCAGCCAGGCCGACAGCCGCTCGAGTTTTTCCAGGGCGGTGGCATTGCCCAGTAGATCCAGGCGGTCAAAACGGTCGAGCTGTTGTTTGATCATGGTTACGCACGGTGGCTGAGTGATGGGGGGACTATAGGCAGGCACTTTTCATCGGGCAACCGTCAATCGCTTATGACGAAAGGTTCTTAGGCTCGCACCATTGGTTCTTAAGAGCTGCCCGTGTGCATACCGTAAAGTGATGGCCATTTCGTCAGGAGTGAATACCGTGAGTGAGCGTTCCAGTCATTGGCAATTGCAGACCATCGTCAGCCAACTGCGCGGCGCCCGCGACCAGTGGCGAACGCGCAACGGGCGCTTGAGTGGCGAGCATGGTGGCCGCGAGTTACCGTCCCGCGAGGCGGTGGCGCAGATACTTGAGGCGTTGTGCGGCGCCCTGTTTCCGATGCGCCTGGGCCCGGCGGACCTGCGCGAAGAAAGCGAAGACTTCTACGTGGGCCATACCCTTGACGTCGCGCTCAACGCCTTGCTCGCCCAGGCGCGCCTGGAGCTGCGCTATGCCGCGCGCCAGGGCGGTGAGGATGACAGTCAAGTCAACGCCCAGGCCATTCGCCTAATCCAGGATTTTGCCCTGGCGCTGCCCTCCCTTCGCAGCCTGCTGGACACCGACGTACTGGCCGCCTACCACGGCGACCCGGCCGCACGCAGTGTGGATGAGGTGCTGCTGTGCTACCCGGGCATCCTGGCGGTGATCCACCATCGCCTGGCCCACCACCTGTACCGCGCCGGTCTGCCGCTGCTGGCGCGGATCAGTGCGGAAATCGCCCACTCGGCCACCGGCATTGATATCCACCCCGGCGCGCAGATCGGCCCGAGCTTCTTTATCGACCACGGCACAGGCGTGGTGATTGGCGAGACCGCGATCATCGGCGAGCGGGTGCGCATCTACCAGGCCGTGACGCTGGGGGCCAAACGCTTCCCGGCGGATGAGGATGGGCAATTGCAGAAAGGCCACCCGCGTCACCCCATTGTTGAAGATGACGTGGTGATTTACGCCGGGGCGACGATCCTGGGGCGGATCACCATTGGCCAGGGTTCGACCATCGGCGGCAATGTGTGGCTGACCCGCAGCGTGCCGGCCGGGGCGAATATCACCCAGGCGAACTTGCAGCATGATGATGGGGCGCAGAAGTAATACCTGAGTCAAACGCCGGTCAGTGTGGGAGCTGGCTTGCCTGCGATAGCGGTGTATCAGTCAACAGATGGGTGGCTGACCCAGCGCTATCGCAGGCAAGCCAGCTCCCACATTTCGTATGTATTTCACCGTCGGGTTGCTGAACGATTCGTCTCCTCCACGCGTCATACCAATCCCTGAGCTAGTGTAGGAAACACCTACCACTCAGCCCTGCGATTAGTCCCAGACCGCCTATTCATGTTTAACTTGAACGTTCGTTCAAGTTAAACCGGTGGTTCGCTGCCCGCTCACAACAGGAGGCTTACCTTTGCTGAGTCCGTTTTTTACAGCCATATCCCGCAACCTTGGGGTGCACCGTTCATGAGTGCATCGTCTACCTCATCCAGCGGCCTGGTGCGCATGAATGCGCCCGTTTTCTACTTTGCCGCCACCGTCATCCTGCTGTTTGGCATCACGGTCATCGCTATCCCGCAACAGGCCGGTGCCTGGCTGCTGGCGGCGCAAAACTGGGCGGCCAACACTGTCGGCTGGTACTACATGCTGGCGATGACCCTGTATCTGGTCTTCGTGGTGGTCACCGCGCTATCGGGCTACGGCAAGATAAAACTCGGTGCCGACCACGACGAGCCCGAGTTCAGTTACCTGTCCTGGGCCGGCATGTTGTTCGCCGCCGGGATCAGCATCACGCTGTTTTTCTTTTGCGTCTCGGAGCCGCTGACGCACTTGGTGCAGCCGCCCCAGGGCGAAGCAATGAACGCCGATGCGGCGCGCCAGGCCATGCAGGTGTTGTTCCTGCACTGGGGCCTGCATGGCTGGGGCGTGTTCGCGTTTGTCGGCATGGCCCTGGCGTATTTCGCCTATCGGCATAACCTGCCGCTGGCGTTGCGCTCGGCGCTGTACCCGCTGATCGGCAAGCGCATCAATGGCCCTATCGGTTACGCCGTGGATGGCTTCGGCATCATTGCCACGGTGTTCGGCCTGGGCGCCGACATGGGCTTTGGCGTGTTGCACCTCAACTCCGGCCTGGACTACCTGTTTGGCATTGCCCATACCCAGTGGATCCAGGTGGGCCTGATCACCCTGATGATGGGCGCGGCGATCATCGTAGCCGTGGCCGGCGTCGACAAAGGCGTACGGGTGATGTCCGACATCAACATGCTGCTGGCCTGTGCGCTGCTGCTGTTCGTATTGTTCGCCGGGCCTACCCAGCACCTGCTCAACACCTTGATCCAGAACATCGGTGACTATCTGGGGGCGCTGCCCACCAAGAGTTTTGATGTGTACGCCTACAACAAACCCAGCGACTGGCTGGGCGGCTGGACGGTGTTCTACTGGGCCTGGTGGATCGCATGGTCGCCGTTCGTAGGCCTGTTTATCGCGCGTATTTCCCGTGGCCGCACCATCCGCGAATTCGTGTTTGGCGTGCTGCTGATTCCGCTGGGCTTTACCCTGGCGTGGATGTCGATCTTCGGTAACAGCGCCATCGACCAGGTGCTCAACCATGGCATGGCTGCACTGGGCCAGTCGGCGATCGATGACCCATCGATGAGCCTCTACCTGCTGCTGGAAACCTACCCGTGGAGCAAGACCGTGATCGCGGTCACGGTGTTCATCAGCTTTGTATTCTTCGTGACCTCGGCGGACTCCGGCACGGTGGTGCTCTCCACCCTGTCGTCCAAAGGCGGCAACGCGGATGAAGACGGGCCGAAGTGGCTGCGTGTGTTCTGGGGTGCGATGACCGCCCTGGTCACCAGTGCGTTGCTGTTCGCCGGCAGTATCGACTCGCTCAAGTCTGCGGTGGTACTGACCTCGCTGCCGTTCTCGCTGATCCTGCTGCTGATGATGTGGGGGCTGCATAAAGCGTTCTACCTGGAGTCGCAAAAGCAGATCGCGCAGTTGCATTCCCTGGCGCCGATCTCCGCTTCGCGCAAAGGCCGAGGCGGCTGGCGCCAGCGTTTGAGCCAGGCGGTGCATTTCCCATCCCGCGATGAGGTGTACCGTTTCCTCGACACCACGGTGCGCCCGGCAATTGAAGAAGTGACCGCAGTGTTTGTCGAGAAGGGCCTTACGGTGGTGACCCAACCGGACCCGTCCAACGACAGCGTCAGCCTCGAGATCGGCCATGGCGAAGAACGCCCGTTCATCTACCAGGTGCAGATGCGCGGTTACTTCACACCGTCGTTCGCCCTGGGCGGCATCGGCAAGAAAGAGATCAACAACCGCCGCTACTATCGGGCCGAAGTGCACCTGAGTGAGGGCAGCCAGGACTATGACCTGGTGGGCTACACCAAGGAGCAGATCATCAATGACATCCTCGACCAGTACGAGCGACACCTGCAGTTTCTACACCTGGTGCGCTGATAGCGTTCCTCTCAAGTAGGTCTTTGCTGTAAAAGGAAGAGGCAGACTTAAGCGATTCAGCTGCTTAAAAGGCCCGGGAATATGCCTATTCCCGGGCCTTATTTGCCCTAGATCAAGAGAGGATTCGATGACGTACATTGCTGCCGAAAACCGCTATGAATCTATTCCCTATCGCCGCGTAGGCCGCAGTGGATTGGTGCTGCCAGCACTCTCCCTGGGGTTGTGGCACAACTTTGGCGACAGCACCCCGATCGACACCCAGCGCGCGTTGCTGCGCACGGCATTCGACCTGGGCATCAACCACTTTGACCTGGCCAACAACTACGGCCCGCCCTACGGCAGCGCCGAGATCAATTTCGGTCGGTTGCTGCGCGAAGACTTCAAGCACTATCGCGACGAACTGATCATCTCCAGCAAAGCCGGTTGGGACATGTGGCCAGGCCCTTACGGCCAGGGTGGCGGTTCGCGTAAATACGTATTGGCGAGCTTGGACCAGAGCCTGCAACGCCTGGGCGTCGACTATGTGGATATCTTCTATTCCCACCGCTTCGACCCCGACACGCCCCTGGAAGAGACCGCCAGCGCCCTGGCTACCGCTGTGCAGCAAGGCAAGGCGTTGTACATCGGTATCTCGTCATACTCCGGGGTAAAAACCCGCGAAATCGCAGCCTTGCTCAGCGAATGGAAAGTGCCGCTGTTGATCCACCAGCCGGCCTATAACCTGCTCAACCGTTGGGTAGAAAAAGACCTGCTGGACACCACCGAAGAACTCGGCGCCGGGGTGATCGCCTTCACGCCGTTGGCCCAGGGCTTGTTGACCGATAAATACCTCAACGGCGTACCGGCCGATGCGCGGGTGAACCGTCCGGGTGGTGGCTCGTTGCAGGCCCAGCACCTGTCCGAAGCCAACATCGCCCATGTACGTGGCCTGAATGAAATCGCCAAGCGCCGTGGCCAGAGCCTGGCCCAGTTGGCGCTGGCGTGGACATTACGTGACCCACGGGTAACCAGTGCGCTGATCGGCGCAAGCCGGCCGGAGCAGATTATCGAGAACGTCGGGGCGTTGAAGAATTTAAGCTTCAGTGCGCAAGAGCTGGCGGAGATTGATCGGTTCGCGCAGGAAGGCGGGATTAACCTGTGGGAAAAGCCTTCCACCGCCGAATAACCTGCCGCACTCGGTAAATGTAGGAGCGAGCTTGCTCGCGAAAACGTCAACGATAACGCGTGCTTGCTGAATGAACGCGGCGCCTTTGAGTTTTTCGCGAGCAAGCTCGCTCCTACAAAAAAGCCTTAACTGGCTGGCATTAGGGCTTGCCCACAGTCGATCTTCGCTGGATTCTAAAACGGGATGTCCCCAAGAATCGTCGCCCGGTGCATCACCCGCCGTTGCGGGCGGTAGTCATCCACGGCGTAATGCTGGGTAACGCGGTTATCCCAGAACGCCACGTCATTCTCCTGCCAGCGCCAGCGGATGGTGAATTCCGGGCGGGTGGCGTGGGCGAACAGGAGCTTGAGAATCGCCTCGCTTTCGGCCGGTTCCAGTTCATTGATTCGAGTAGTGAAGCCGTCGCTGACGAACAGCGATTTACGTCCACTTACCGGATGCGTGCGCACCACTGGGTGCGATAGCGGCGGGTTTTTCTTGCGGGTTGCCTCCCAGCGCGCAAGGTCTTCGGCGGTGTTGCCAAAGCGCTCCAGCGGGAACGACTTGGTAAAGTCATGTGTGGCGGTGAGGCCATCGAGCAAGCGCTTTAACGGCTCGGACAACGCCTCATACGCCGCAATCCCACTGGCCCACAAGGTATCGCCGCCGAACGCCGGCAACAGTTTGGCGCTGAGCACCGCGCCCAGGGCCGGTGTGGGCAGGAAGGTCACGTCGGTATGCCACACCGCATTATCCCGCACATCCGTGACGGCGGTGTCGAGGATCAGCACTTCGGGCTGTTCCGGCACGTTGGGGTAGATCGGATGGATGTGCAGGTCGCCAAAGTTTGCCGCGAACCGTGCCTGTTGCGCAGGGGTGATCGGCTGGTCACGGAAGAACAGCACCGAATAGTCGAGCAACGCCTGTTCAATGGACTCGCGCTGTTCAGGGTTCAGCGGCTGGGTGATATCGACGCCACTGATCTGGGCACCCAGGGCGGTGCTTAATGGGGTAACGGTCAGGCTGCTCATTGTGGTGTTCTTCACTCAATGTGCCTGGCCATGCCAGGGCACTAATTTACGCTGCAGGGCGCGCAGGCCCATTTCCATGGCGAAGGCGATCAGGGCGATGACCAGAATCCCCAGCACCACCACATCGGTGACCAGGAATTGCGCCGCCGACTGCACCATGAAGCCCAGGCCGCTGGTGGCGGCAATCAACTCGGCCGCCACCAGGGTCGACCAGCCCACGCCCAGGCCGATACGCACACCGGTGAGGATATCGGGCAGGGCGCTTGGCAGGATCACATGGCGAATCAGTTGCGCGCGGGTGGCGCCCAATGACTGCGCCGCGCGCAATTTGGTCGGGTCGACGGTGCGCACGCCCGTGGCGGTGGCGATGGCAATCGGGGCGAAGATAGCGAGGTAGATCAGCAACACCTTGGACAGCTCGCCAATGCCGCACCAGATCACGATCAGCGGCAGGTAGGCCAGGGGCGGAATTGGCCGGTAAAACTCGATCAGCGGATCGAGAATGCCACGGGCGATGCGGTTGGCACCGATAGCGATCCCCACCGGTACGGCGGTCAGTACCGCAAAGCCCAGGCCCAGGCCGATGCGGCTGAGGCTCGCGCCCAGGTGCTGCCACAAGGTGGAGTCCATATAACCGGTGGTCGCCAGCAGCCAGCCTTTTTGCAATACGGCCGACGGTGGTGGCAGGAACAGGGGCTCGATCAACCCAGTGGCGGTGACGGCCCACCAGAGGGCGAGCAAAGCCACCAGGGTCAGCAGGCTGATCCAGCGCGTGCTCAGGCGACGGCGCAGCGGGATCACGGCATGTGTCGCGGGCGGGGTGGCCGTGGCGGGAAGTTCGTAGCTGCTCATGCGTACACCTGGCGTTGGGAGAACACTTTGCCCAGCACGTGTTCGCGGGTTTCGATAAAGCGTGGGTCGGATTTGATGGCGCGGGCCGACTCACCGGCGGCATACCGCTGGCCGAAGTCCAGTTGCAACCGTTCAACAATCTGGCCGGGGTTGGGCGCCAGCAAGATCAGGTCGGTAGCGAGAAACACCGCCTCTTCGATGTCGTGGGTAATCAGGAACACCGGCTTGGCCGTGCGCCGCCACACTTGCAGCAGCAGCTCCTGCATCTGTTCGCGGGTGAAGGCATCCAGGGCGCCGAAGGGTTCGTCCATCAGCAGTACACGCGGGTCGGCCGCCAGCGCACGCGCCAGGCCGACGCGTTGCTTCTGGCCACCGGAGAGTTGCCAGATGCGGCGGCTGTCGAAACCGGCCAGGTCCACCAGTGCGAGCATTTCACGGGCACGCACATCGCGCTGCGCCTTGGGTACGCCGGCCAGTTCCAGGCCGAAAGCCACATTGGCCAACACGTCCTGCCAGGGCAGCAGGGCATCGTCCTGGAACACCACGCCGCGTTCGGCGCTGGGGCCTTTGACCGGCACACCATCAAGGGTGATGCGCCCGGCAGAGGGTTCGACGAAACCGGCAATCAGGTTCAACAGCGAAGTCTTGCCACTGCCGGACGGGCCCAGGGCAACCAGCAATTGCTGGGGCCCAAGCTCCAGTGAAATATCGGACAGTACCGGTTCCGGGGCGCCTGGGTACTGTGCGCTGATGCGCTCCAGTTGTAGCAAGGCCATCGCAGTGAACTCCTGGGTCAGTGGGTAATGAACTTGGCGCTGACGTAAGGGGCGTAGTCGGGCAGCACGGCCTCGACCTTGCCTTGTTCCTTAAGGAACGCAGCGGTGTCGGTGACGGCCTTGGTGGTCGGTGCGCCCAGTAGCGTTACCTGGTCAGCGGCCAACGGGTAAACATTGCCTTGCAGCAGTAACGGGATATCGCTGGCCTTGGCGCCGGAGAGTTTCACCAGTTTGCCGACGTTGCCGGCATCGGCGAGCCAGGCTTGTGGGTCTTTGCGGTAGGCGGCGTAGGCATCCAGTGTGACCTTGGCGAAGGCAGTGACGATCTCCGGGTGCTTCTCGGCGAAATCCTTGCGCACGATCCAGGCATCGAACGTCGGCGCGCCGAACTTGGCCAGTTCCCCGGAGGTGATCAGCACCTTGCCGGTTTCCTTGGCCACGCCCAGGGCTGGGTCCCAGACATAGGTGGCGTCGATATCACCGCGCTTCCAGGCGGCGATAATGGCCGGCGGGGCGAGGTTGAGGATGGTGACTTTGGCCGGGTCGATGTTCCAGTGTTTCAGCGCGGCGAGCAGGCTGTAGTGGCCGGTGGAAACGAAGGGCACGGCGATCTTTTTGCCGATCAGGTCTTGCGGGCTGTTGATGCCCGAGCCGTTACGCGCCACCAGGGCTTCGGCGCCGCCGATCTGGGTGGCGACGAGGAAGGTTTGCACCGGGACTTTGCGGGTGATTGCGGCGGTCAGCGGGCTGGAACCCAGGTAGCCAATCTGCACGTCGCCGGACGCGATGGCGGCGATGATGTCGGCGCCATTGTCGAATTTGCGCCAGTCGATCTTGGCGTTGGTGGCTTTTTCATAGGCGCCGTCGGCTTGGGCGACTTTGGCCGGGTCTACGGTGGTCTGATACGCAATGGTCACATCCGCCGCCTGGGCAAACAGGCTGGCACCGGCCAGGGACAATGCGGCCAAAAGGCGCAGAGGGGTCAGCAGTTTCAAGGGGAAGCTCCTCAATCAGGCGGCCGAGGGTCGGCGTGAGAGGAGACTAATTGATCTAAGAATTCGAAAATAAATAACTTTTTCGAATTAGCTTAAAACTTGTAGGAGCGAGCTTGCTCGCGAAAAACGATAACGGTGACGCGTTCAGTCTGGATGAATGCGGGGCCGTGAGTTTTTCGCGAGCAAGCTCGCTCCTACAGGTTAGTTGCTGATGGCGAGGATGCTTGCCTGGTACGAGCCGACAAACACATCGAAATCGCCCACTTCGTTCTGTTCCAGCTCCGCCTGCTGCGCCAGCGAGGCACGGGCCAGTTCTTCAAAGTGCGCTTGTTCCTCAGGCGCCAAAGGCTCTTTGCGGAAGTACTCGGCATGCACTTCGCTTTGATGCAGGGAGAACTGCGCAAAACTTTCCTTGCGCTCCGCCATGGCCGCCAACACCTGGGCCGACGGTGTCAGGGACGGGTCCTTGACCTTGGCCAACTGGGCGTCCAGTGCCTCGCTGTGTTCGGTGATGCCGTGGCTCTGATCGAGCAGGGCGGCCAGCGGGGCAATCTTCTCCAGCAACTCGGCGGCCCATTCCTTCATGTCTACCGGCTGGCCGTCACGCTGCAATTGCAGGCCCGGACGGCGGCCTTCCTTGACCACGCTGAGGAAGTTGGAAGTGGCGTTGCCGCATTCGTTGTTGGCGAACAGAGGGCTGTCGTTCAGTGCGCAGTACAGCAGGAACGCGTCGAGGAACCGTGATTCCGGCAGGTCGATACCCATCGGCAGGAACGGGTTGATGTCCAGGCAGCGCACTTCGATGTACTGAATACCACGGGCCATCAGCGCCTGGATCGGCCGCTCGCCGGTGTAGGTCACGCGCTTGGGGCGGATGTTGGAGTAGTACTCGTTTTCGATCTGCAGGATGTTGGTATTGAGTTGCACCCACTCGCCATCCTTGTGCGTGCCGACTTCAACGTACGGCGCGTAGGGTGTTGCCACCGCTTCGCGCAGGCTGTCGGTGTAGCTGGCCAAGTCGTTGTAGCACGGCGTCAGGCCGGCCTGGGCGTTGCTCTGGTAACCCAGGTCGCTCATGCGCAGGCTGGTGGCGTAGGGCAGGTACAGGGTGTCGGCGTCGAGGACTTCAAGCTGATGCGAGCGCCCGCGCAGAAAGCCGGCGTCCAGGGCTGGCGAGGCACCGAACAGGTACATCAACAGCCAGCTGTAGCGACGGAAATTACGGATCAGTGCGATGTAGGCCGTGGACTGATAGTCACGGTCGGTGCCGACAAATCCTTCTGTCTCCTTGAGCAACGGCCACAGCTGCTCCGGCAGGGAAAAGTTGTAGTGGATGCCTGCAATGCACTGCATGGTCTTGCCGTAACGCAGGGCCAAGCCCTTGCGGTACACGTACTTGAGCTGACCGATATTGGAGGTGCCGTAGTAGGCAATCGGAATATCTTCCTCGGCCGGCAACGGGCACGGCATCGAGGGGCTCCACAGGTATTCGCTGCCCAGCTTGGAGTAGGCAAAGCGATGGATCTTGTCCAGGCTGCTCAGGGTATCGGCCGGGTTCGGCAGGGCTGGGGTGATGAACTCCAGCAGCGATTCCGAGTAGTCGGTGGTGATCTGTTCATTGGTCAGCGCGGCGCCCAAGGCTTCGGGGTGCGGCGTTTGCGCCAGGCGACCTTCGTTGGTGACACGCAGGCATTCGCGCTCGATGCCGTGCAAGCATTGCTCTAGCAGGGAGAGGTGTTCGCGCTTGCCGAGCAGGGCCAGGCGGCGGTTGAGAAGTTCGCTCAAGTTGGATTCCTTCACGCGTCAGTCGCCCCAATATGGGGGTGGGCAGGACGGTCTACAAGGGTGAAGTTGAAACTGGCGTGATCGCCTGGTTTTGAGTCGATTTGACCCGCTCTGAATTTGCCGACTTCACTCCATGAATTGGGCTACAGCGCAGCGAGAAAATTCCGACGCTGTTATCGCAGCGCCGAAATTAACTCAAATCGGGGGTGGGGAGCTATAGGACAGCGAACGTGCCCTGTGCTTTTGCGACAAGTCTTTCGCCTTGGTACACGTCGGCCTCGACCACCAGGGTGCGGCGACCGGTGTGGATCACCCGGCTGGTGCACAGCACATCACCGTTTTCTACAGCGCGGATATAGTTGATCTTGCATTCGATGGTAGCGCTCTGCTGGTCGAAACCATGGGCGCTGGAACAGGCCAGGCCCATGGTTATATCCACCAGGCTGAAAATCGCCCCGCCATGGAGCTTGCCCGCGCGGTTGCGCAGGTGCGGCTCCAGGGTCAGGGCCACCTCGGCAACGCCCTCGTCCAGGCGTTGCAGGCGGCAGCCGATCAGTTCGCTGAATGCGCTCTGGGTCAAACCGGCCGGAATCTCCATCAGCGCTTCTTCAGCTGTTTAGCGTTGGCGAACAGCGATGCCATGGCGTTGTTGCTTGGCGCGGCGGTGGCGGTTTCCTTGCGCGGCGCGTTGTTCTGCGACTGGCGCGGCGCCGAACCGGGGCGAGCACCACGGGCACCGTCGATTTTCTCGCCGGGGGTGTCGCTCATGCGCATCGACAGGCCCACGCGTTTGCGCGGGATGTCCACTTCCATGACCTTGACCTTAACCACGTCACCAGCTTTCACCGCTTCACGTGGGTCCTTGATGAACTTCTCCGAAAGCGCAGAGATATGCACCAAACCGTCCTGATGCACGCCGATGTCCACGAATGCGCCGAAGTTGGTCACGTTGGTCACCACGCCTTCGAGGATCATGCCCGGTTGCAGGTCCTTGAGGTCTTCGACACCGTCCTGGAACTCGGCGGTCTTGAACTCCGGGCGCGGGTCGCGACCCGGTTTCTCCAGTTCTTGCAGGATATCGGTGATGGTCGGCACACCGAAGGTTTCGTCGGTGTACTTCTTCGGGTCCAGGCGCTTGAGGAACGCGGCATCTCCGATCAACGAACGGATATCGCGGTCGGTCTCGGCGGCAATGCGTTGCACCAACGGGTAGGCTTCCGGGTGAACCGCAGAGGCGTCCAGCGGGTTGTCGCCGTTCATTACGCGTAGGAAACCAGCAGCCTGTTCAAAGGTTTTTTCACCCAGGCGTGCGACCTTCTTCAGCGCGGCGCGGGTTTTGAACGCGCCGTTTTCGTCGCGGTGACTGACGATGTTCTGCGCCAGGGTGGCGTTGAGGCCGGAGATCCGCGCCAGCAGGGCCACGGACGCGGTATTCACATCCACGCCCACGGCGTTTACGCAGTCTTCCACCACCGCATCCAGGCCGCGTGCCAGTTTGAGCTGCGACACGTCGTGCTGGTACTGGCCGACGCCGATGGATTTAGGGTCGATCTTCACCAGTTCGGCCAGCGGGTCTTGCAGGCGACGGGCGATGGACACCGCGCCACGGATTGACACGTCGAGGTCCGGAAATTCCTTGGAGGCCAGCTCCGACGCCGAGTACACCGAAGCGCCTGCTTCGGAGACCATGACCTTGGTCATCTTCATGGCTGGATATTTTTTGATCAGCTCGGCGGCCAGCTTGTCGGTTTCGCGGCTGGCGGTGCCGTTGCCGATGGCGATCAGGTCCACCGCGTGCTTGGCGCACAGGGCGGCCAGGATCGCCAGGGTCTGGTCCCACTTGTTGTGCGGTACGTGCGGGTACACGGTGGCGTGGTCCAGCAGCTTGCCGGTGGCATCGACCACCGCGACTTTGCAACCGGTACGCAGGCCCGGGTCGAGGCCCAGGGTGGCACGCGGGCCGGCCGGTGCGGCCAACAACAGGTCGTGCAGGTTGTGGGCGAACACGTTGATCGCCTCGGTTTCGGCGCCGTCGCGCAGCTCGCCGAGCAGGTCGGTTTCCAGGTGGGTGTAGAGCTTGACCTTCCAGGTCCAGCGCACCACTTCGCCAAGCCACTTGTCTGCCGGGCGGTTCTGGTTCTGGATGCCGAATTGTTGACCGATCATGCCTTCGCACGGGTGCATGGTGCCCGGCAGCTCGTCACCGACTTTCAACGCGGAGCTGAGAATGCCTTCGTTGCGGCCGCGGAAAATCGCCAGAGCGCGGTGGGACGGCATGCTTTTGAGCGGCTCGTCGTGTTCGAAATAGTCGCGGAACTTGGCGCCTTCTTCCTCTTTGCCGGCGATGACGCGGGCGCTGAGGATGGCTTCCTGCTTGAGGTAGGTACGCAGTTTTTCCAGGAGGCTGGCGTTTTCGGCGAAGCGCTCCATCAGGATGTATTTGGCGCCTTCGAGGGCGGCCTTGACGTCGGCGACGCCTTTTTCAGCATCGATAAAGCGCGCGGCTTCAGTTTCTGGCGTCAGCGACGGGTCGTTGAACAGGCCATCGGCCAAATCACCCAGGCCGGCTTCCAGGGCGATCTGGCCCTTTGTACGACGTTTCTGTTTGTACGGCAGGTAAAGATCTTCGAGGCGGGTCTTGGTGTCGGCGAGTTTGATGTCGCGTTCCAGTTGCGGGGTCAACTTGCCCTGTTCCTCGATGCTGGCGAGGATGCTGATACGCCGCTCGTCGAGTTCTCGCAGGTAGCGCAGGCGCTCTTCCAGGTGCCGCAGTTGGGTGTCGTCGAGGCTGCCGGTCACTTCTTTTCGGTAACGGGCGATGAAAGGCACCGTGGAGCCTTCATCCAGTAGAGCGACGGCCGCTTCGACCTGTTGTGGGCGTACGCCGAGTTCCTCGGCGATGCGGCTGTTGATGCTGTCCATAAAACCACCTGAAATTCTTAAAATCAGCGCGCCGGCCCGTTAAACAAGGCACGGCGAGGCTGGTTGAGCGGCCCGACTGGCGCCGCTGCCTGGGTCAAGAGGCTGGCTATTGACCCTCGAAATCGAAAAATTCACGACAAGCGGGTAAAAAAAGCCCGGCAGTAAACGGTAACGATCTGACGTTGCCCTGCACGCAGGCGCCGCATTATAACCAGCGTTCTGCCCTTGGGGGCTACTGCGCCGCAGGTTGTAGGGCGCGGGTTCGCTGGCAGTAGATGAAAAATCTGCTAACAATGCACACGGTGCGTATAACGGCAGCTACGCCATAATGCGCGCCGAGATAAGAGGAGCATCCAATGAGCAGCACCGCACAAACTGCTGAAGGCGAAAAAATTCTCATCGTTGATGACGATCCGGGGCTGAGCAGCCTGCTGGAGCGTTTTTTCAACTCCAAGGGCTATCGTGCCCGCGCGGTGCCGAACACCGAGCAGATGGATCGCCTGTTAGGGCGGGAAGTCTTCAACCTGGTCGTACTCGACCTGATGCTGCCCGGCGAAGACGGCCTCACCGCGTGCAAGCGCCTGCGCGGTGCGAACAACCAGATCCCGATCATCATGCTCACTGCCAAGGGCGATGAACTGAGCCGTATCAAAGGCCTGGAACTGGGTGCTGATGACTACCTGGCCAAACCGTTCAACCCCGATGAGCTGATGGCGCGGGTCAAGGCCGTGTTGCGTCGCCAGGCACCGGCGGTACCGGGCGCACCGGGCAGCGAAGACGAAAGCGTCACCTTTGGCGACTACGAACTGTCGCTGGCCACCCGTGAGCTCAAGCGTGGTGAAGAAGTGCACATGCTCACCACCGGTGAATTCGCAGTGCTCAAGGCCTTGGTGATGAACGCTCGCCAGCCACTGACCCGTGACAAGCTGATGAACCTGGCCCGTGGCCGGGAATGGGACGCCCTGGAGCGCTCCATTGACGTACAGATTTCCCGACTGCGACGGATGATCGAGCCAGACCCTTCCAAGCCGCGGTATATCCAGACCGTGTGGGGTGTGGGTTATGTGTTTGTGCCGGATGGCACCGCAACCAAGTGACCGATGATTTGCAGGGGCGGGTATCCTGGCGTTTGACCCCATGAAGGTCGACGGGATGCCCGGCGTCTGCAATTCTGCGAGCACCGCTCGTTCCTGCAAGGTGTGCAGCTTTCATCTATGAAAACCCCGCTGTGGTTCCCACAAAGTTTCTTCTCCCGCACCCTCTGGCTGGTGCTTATTGTCGTTCTGTTTTCCAAGGCACTTACGCTGGTTTATCTGCTGATGAACGAAGACGTGCTGGTAGACCGGCAGTACAGCCATGGCGTCGCCCTGACGTTGCGTGGTTATTGGGCGGTAGACCCTGAGAACCGCGAAAAGGTAGCCAAGGCATCGACCCTGACTCGGGTTGACGGCGCCGGTGTGCCTGAAGGCGAACAACATTGGCCTTACAGCGAAATTTACCAGCGCCAGATGCAGGCCGAATTGGGCGCCGACACCGAAGTGCGCCTGCGTATGCATGTTTCGCCTGCGTTGTGGGTGCGAGCGCCCAGCCTGGGGGATGCGTGGATCAAGGTTCCGCTTTATCCGCACCCGCTGCGCGGGCAAAAAATCTGGAACGTGTTGGGTTGGTTCCTGGCCATTGGCTTGCTCTCAACGGCGTCTGCGTGGATTTTCGTCCGCCAGCTCAACCAACCCCTCAAACGCCTAGTGTTTGCCGCTCGCCAACTGGGCCAGGGGCGCAGTGTGCGCCTGCCGGTCAGCGACACCCCTAGTGAGATGACCGAGGTGTACGGCGCGTTCAACCAGATGGCGGAAGACGTCGAACAAGCTGGGCGCGAGCGCGAGTTGATGCTGGCGGGCGTGTCCCATGATTTGCGTACGCCGCTGACGCGATTGCGTTTGTCCCTGGAGCTGATGGGTGACCATACCGACCTCACCGATGACATGGTGCGCGACATCGAAGACATGGACGCCATCCTGGACCAGTTCCTGGCGTTCATCCGCGACGGGCGGGATGAAGTGGTTGAGGAGGTCGACCTCACCGACCTCGTGCGTGAGGTGGTTGCGCCCTATAACCAGAACGGTGAACAGGTGCGCACGCGCCTGGAGCCGATCCAGCCGTTCGCCTTACGCCGGGTGTCGATGAAGCGCCTGCTGAACAACTTGATTGGCAACGCCTTGCACCATGCCGGTTCCGATGTGGAAGTGGCCGCGTACGTCTCCGGCGACAGTGCCGCACCTTATGTGGTGCTGAGCGTGATGGACCGTGGCACTGGCATCGATCCGGCGGAACTGGAAGGTATCTTCAACCCCTTCACCCGTGGCGACCGAGCCCGAGGTGGCAAGGGCACCGGATTGGGGTTGGCGATTGTGCGGCGGATTGCGTCGATGCATGGCGGCAATGTTGAGTTGCGCAACCGGGAAGGCGGTGGGTTGGAAGCACGAGTGCGGCTGCCGTTGGGGTTGATGCTGCCTAGAGACGCTGTCTAACAAGTAATATGAATGCAACTGTGGGAGCTGGCTTGCCTGCGAAGAGGGCCTGACAGTCAACACAGCTGGATTGTGTACATATCCCTTGCTGCGGTAACGGCCACTTAGGGTTCCGCTCTGACAGCGGGTCACTTTTGGAAAAGAGCCCGGAATGCCGGCCCAGCCAAAAGTAACCAAAAGGGCTCTTGCCCCACCACTCGGCACCTCGCTTAGGCTCGGTGTGCCCGTAATCCGCCAGCGTGGTTTAACGGGGCGCCTGAGATCAAAAGCAGATCAAGATCAAGAGCGGCTCGCTTCGCATCGTGGTTACCGTTGAGCGCTACAGATTTGTGTAGATCCCTATGCTGCGAGGAGGGCGGCACATTCAACATCGTTGTTGACTGAGCCACCGCTATCGCAGGCAAGCCAGACTCCCACAGTGGTTTGTGGCGGGTGGTAGATGTGGGTATTCAGCCCTTGCCCTTGGTCCGAGTCATATTCGGGCCACCGTTCTTCTCCAGATGCTGAATGATGATCCCCGCCACATCCTTACCGGTGGTGGTCTCGATCCCTTCCAGGCCTGGCGATGAGTTTACTTCCATCACCAGCGGGCCGTGGTTGGAACGCAGGATGTCCACCCCCGCCACGCTCAGCCCCATCACCTTGGCCGCCCGTAGCGCGGTCATGCGTTCTTCCGGGGTGATCTTGATCAGGCTGGCGCTGCCGCCACGGTGCAGGTTGGAGCGGAACTCACCGGGCTTGGCCTGGCGCTTCATGGCCGCAATCACCTTGTCGCCCACCACGAAGCAGCGAATGTCCGCGCCGCCAGCTTCCTTGATGTATTCCTGCACCATGATGTTCTGCTTGAGGCCCATGAACGCCTCAATCACCGATTCCGCCGCCGTCGCTGTTTCACACAACACCACGCCAATGCCCTGGGTGCCTTCGAGCACCTTGATCACCAGCGGTGCGCCGTTGACCATCTCGATCAGGTCGGGAATATCATCCGGGGAATGGGCAAAGCCGGTGACCGGCAGGCCGATGCCCCGGCGCGACAGCAATTGCAGGGAGCGCAGCTTGTCCCGCGAGCGCGCAATGGCCACGGATTCATTCAGCGGAAACACCCCCATCATTTCAAACTGTCGCAATACCGCGCAGCCATAGAACGTCACCGAAGCGCCGATACGCGGGATCACCGCATCAAAGCCTTCCAGGGGTTTGCCCCGGTAATGGATCTGCGGCTTGTGGCTGGCGATGTTCATATAGGCGCGCAACGTGTCGATCACCACCATTTCATGGCCACGTTCAGTGCCGGCCTCGACCAGGCGGCGGGTGGAATACAGACGCGGGTTTCGCGACAGCACAGCAATCTTCATGCAGCACCTGGGGCAGAAATAGTGGAGACCGGGAACACCGGCTTGTCTTGAACGTACTTGAGGCCCGGATTGACCACCAACTGGCCGTCAATCAGCGCCTTGGAGCCCAGCAGCAGGCGGTAACGCATGGCTTTGCGACAGGCGAGGGTGAACTCTACCCGCCATACCCGATCACCCAGGGCCAGGGTGGTGCTGATCACGTAGCGCACCTGTGCATGGCCGTTGGAGCTCTTGATGGTTTTCATCGTCACCAGGGGCGCTTCACAGCGCCGGTGACGCAATTGCACCACGCTGCCCAGGTGCGCGGTAAAACGCACCCACTTTTCACCGTCGCGCTCAAAGGGCTCGATATCGGTGGCGTGCAGGCTTGAGGTGCTGGCGCCGGTGTCGATCTTCGCGCGCAGGCCCGCCACTCCCAAGTCGGGAAGTGCCACCCACTCACGCAGACCGACAACGGTCAAATGGTCAAATGTCTTCAATATGGGTAACCGGCAGTTCAGAAATGTTTCGTAGTCGTCGAGGACAGTAACGTCCCACTGCGCATGGATTGTGACAATCCCAAACCTTCGTTGAGGGTCGGCGCCAATTTCGCGGTATTCACGCAGAATCTTCGGCAAATGGCGACAGATATCTCTCAAGCTTGGGTAAACAGCCGATGCAACAAATTTCTCGGTGCCTGGCGTATCTTAGGTGAGCCTGGGGGTTTATGCGTCGAAGGGTTTCAACGGTAAAGTTGCGACATTTTTCAGAGCGAGGAATTCAAGTGGCTCAAAAGCAGGAAGAGCAAGAAAAGGTCCGGTTGGACAAGTGGTTATGGGCAGCGCGGTTCTATAAGACCCGCGCCCTGGCCAAGGCGGCTATAGAGAGCGGCAAGGTGCATCATCGCGGCGAGCGCTGCAAACCGGGCAAGGAGCCGCGCGTCGGTGACGAGTTTCAGATTCGTACAGGTTTTGATGAAAAAACCATCGTGGTGCAGGCACTTTCCATCGTACGCCGCGGCGCGCCTGAAGCGCAGGCGCTGTATGCGGAAACCGAAGCCAGCATTGCCAAGCGTGAGAACGCTGCGGCCATGCGCAAGGCGGGGGCTTCAGGCTTGACCACCGATGGCAAGCCGAGCAAGAAGCAGCGCCGCGATCTGTTCAAGTTTCGCGACAGCGGCAATGACGATTGATTGCACGAGTCGCCTATGCAAACCCGACAAAATGTGGGAGTTACGCAGTTGTGCGCATGACACTCAACCGCCCAATAACGGGCAACTTGCTCAGTAGCCTGAAAAGTGGCGCCGTCATCCGCAACAAGGCGCCCGACACCTTCGCCGCAAACGGTGTGTAATACCCCCAGCCCAACGCCAACAGCGCCAGCAGTACGCCACCGATGTAATCGTCCTGGCCCCAGTGCGCGCCGGCGACCAGCCTCGGCATCATGAACAGCAGCGCAAGGCCCCAAATCACCAGCACCTGGCCGATGCGCCGGGCGAACACGCTCATGAACATCGCCCAGATCAACAGCACCGAAGCATGGTCGCCGGGGAAGCTCTGGCTCGAGCGGTCCTTCAGCTCCCAGGTTTTCTCCAGCCCTGGGAAAAAGTCGCTCATTTGAATCGCGCCGCTGATGACCATCGACGGGCTACTGTGCTGCCAGCCCATGTGCGCCGCGAGTTTGGAGAACAGCATGCGGATAAACAGCAACAGCAGCAGGATGCCAAGGAAGCCAAAAAACGCCCGGCGCACCTGCACGGCCTTGAACACCCAGTCGCCGCGAATCAGCAGCGCCAGCAAAATCACGCCGACCACTGCATCAAACGGTCGCAGGCTCGCCACGGCCCATACATGCAGCCAGGTCGAATTCGTGGCCAATGGGCCATTGAGCAGATGAAACAGCCACTCGTCGAAAATTACACAGAGCATCTGGCCCGTGGGCCACAGCCAAAAACACAGCAGCCCTATAGCGAGTAGATTGCAAAGAGCCCATCGCCGGAGGTTCCAGTTGGCTTGGAACAAACCCGGATTGTTCATAAACTGTCCCTCATCGCTCTATTGTGCTCCTTGAATTCAGGAGAAGTCGCACCAAGATGGTGCTAAAGCGTTTAATTTTATAAACCTTGTAATCATTTTGTCATCACTTCAGATACCCAGACCTATGACTGATCTACCGGATACCGACTTCACCCAACGCTTCATCTTCGATGAGAGCGATGCCCGCGGCGAGATGGTTTCGTTGGAGCTCAGCTATGCCGAAGTCCTTGCCAAACACGCCTATCCGGAGCCGGTCGCGCAATTGCTCGGCGAGTTGATGGCTGCCGCGGCGCTGCTGGTGGGCACCATGAAGTTCGACGGCTTGCTGATCTTGCAGGCGCGTTCCGAAGGGCCAGTGCCCATGTTGATGATCGAGTGCTCGAGCGAGCGCGAGATCCGTGGCCTGGCTCGTTATGACGCTGAGCAGATTGCTGCAGACGCTACCCTGGCCGACCTGATGCCCAACGGCGTCCTGGCACTGACTGTCGACCCAACCGAAGGCCAGCGCTACCAGGGTATTGTCGACCTCGACGGCCAAACCCTGTCGGAATGCTTCACCAACTACTTCGTCATGTCCCAGCAAGTGGGCACCAAGTTCTGGCTTAACGCCGACGGCAAGCGCGCTCGCGGTTTGCTAGTGCAACAACTGCCGGCCGATCGCATCAAGGATGAGGACGACCGTGCCGAAAGCTGGCGGCATATCATCGCCCTGGCCGACACCTTGAAGGCCGAAGAACTGCTGGGCCTGGACAACGAAACCATCCTGCATCGCCTCTACCACGAAGAGGCCGTGCGCCTGTTCGACGCACAAGGCCTGCGCTTCAATTGCAGTTGCTCGCGCGAGCGTTCCGGCAACGCGCTGGTCAGCCTTGGCCTGGAGGATGCGCAAAACCTGGTGGTGGAACATGGCGGCCATATCGAGATCGACTGCCAGTTCTGCAACCAGCGCTACCTGTTCGATGCGGCTGATGTAGCGCAATTGTTCGCTGGCGCAGGCAGCGACACCCCTTCCGACACCCGCCACTAAAACGTTTAAGCACAGGTAAATCACCTGACAAACGCCGGATTAGAGGTGTTCTGACGGGAGGGCCCTACTCTTTTTGGGCTTTTCTGGCATAATCCGGCCCACTTTTTTCGCGGTAGTAGTGCGCAACTTTCTACTACAAAACGTTTGGAGCACTCGGCCATAGGCCGACGGGGAACCTCATGACGCAAGCCAATAACGCCGTATACACCGATCTGAGTGTTGACGATCTGGTCAAAGAAGCCCTGCAGCGCGGTGAAGGCGTGCTTGCCGATACTGGCGCGCTGGTCGTAGAAACCGGTCACCGCACCGGTCGTTCGCCGGTTGACCGTTTCATCGTTGAAGAGCCGTCCACCCAGGACGCCATTGCCTGGGGCCCGATCAACCGCAAGTTCCCGGCCGACAAGTTCGATGCCCTGTGGGCTCGCGTCGAGGCCTTCAACAACGCGCAAGAGCATTTCGTTTCCCATGTTCACGTAGGGGCTGCAGAAGACCACTACCTGGCCGTGAAAATGACCACCCAGACTGCCTGGCAGAACCTGTTCGGTCGTTGCCTGTTCATCAACCCGGCCCAGTACAACCCGGCCGGTCGTGAAGAGTGGCAAGTGCTCAACGTGGCCAACTTCGAGTGCGTGCCAGAGCGTGACGGCACCAACTCCGACGGTTGCGTGATCCTCAACTTCGCCCAGAAAAAAGTACTGATTGCCGGCATGCGTTACGCCGGTGAAATGAAAAAAGCCATGTTCTCGGTGCAGAACTTCCTGTTGCCGGCTGCCGACGTGCTGCCAATGCACTGCGCCGCCAACATTGGCGAAGCAGGCGACGTGACCCTGTTCTTCGGCCTGTCCGGCACTGGCAAGACCACCCTGTCGGCCGACGAAAGCCGTTACCTGATCGGTGACGACGAGCACGGCTGGGGCGAAGGCGTGGTATTCAACATCGAAGGCGGTTGCTATGCCAAGTGCATCGACCTGTCCGAGAAGAACGAGCCGGTTATCTGGAAAGCCATCAAGCATGGCGCGGTGCTGGAAAACGTCGTGATCGACGAGGCCAAGCACGCCGACTACGCCGACGTCAGCCTGACTCAGAACAGCCGTGCCGCCTACCCGCTGGAGCACGTTGCCAAGCGTTCCGAGAAGAACCTGGGCGGCGAGCCAAACGCGGTGATCTTCCTGACCTGCGACCTGACCGGCGTACTGCCGCCTGTGTCGATCCTCAGCGAAGAACAAGCGGCCTACCACTTCCTGTCCGGCTACACCGCTTTGGTGGGTTCGACCGAAATGGGTTCGGGCAGCGGCATCAAGTCGACCTTCTCCACCTGCTTCGGCGCGCCGTTCTTCCCACGTCCGGCTGGCGAATACGCAGAGCTTTTGATCAAGCGTATCCGTGGTTTCGGCTCCAAGGTCTACCTGGTCAACACCGGCTGGACCGGCGGCGGCTACGGCGTTGGTAAACGCTTCAACATCCCGACCACTCGCGGCGTGATTGCAGCGATCCAGAGCGGCGCGTTGATCGGTGCGCAAACCGAACACCTGAACACCATCAACCTCGACGTGCCATTGGCCGTACCGGGCGTTGAAACCGGCCTGTTGAACCCACGCAACACCTGGGCTGACAAGGCTGCCTACGACGAAGCGGCGAAGGCGCTGGCTGGCCTGTTCATCGAAAACTTCAAGAAGTTTGAAGTCAGCGATGCGATCAAGGCGGCGGGTCCTAAGTTGTAAGATTCGCTGGTTGTAAAAAAGCCGCCTCTTAATAAGTAGGCGGCTTTTTTATGCGCGAACGATTAGTCGGCGATGTGCAGTACCACTGCACCGACCAGCACCAGCACGACGCCTGCCACCTGCACCGCTGACAATCGTTCCTTGAAAAACACAAACCCCAGGATCGCCGCGATCCCTCCAGAGAGCGTACTGATCACCGTCACCACCGACACCGAGCCGGCCATTGCGCCCCACGAAAACGCCGAGAAACCGCCGAGGTTCATCAAGCTCGCACCGGTCAACGTCGCGCAGTTTTTCAGTGGCGGGATCTTCAGGCCATCCTTGATTTTCAGCACCATCACCACCAGCACGCACAGGCCCACGAGGTAACCCAGCCACAACATGCTGATCGGCCCCAACGCCGGCAGGGTGTAGCGGCCTTGCAGCCAGAAACTGGTGCCATACAAGGTTGCGGCGAACATGGCGTAGGCAATGGACAGGCGCGGGTTGTTGTAAGGCGTACCGCTGTCCTTGTGAATGCTGGACAGCACAACGCCGATCACGCACAAAGCGATGCAGCCCAGTTGTACCAGGCTGATGTGTTCACCGCTGGCCCAGGACAGCAGAGTGGTTACCACTCCGTAGGACGTCACCAGCGGCGCGACGATCGCTGCTTTGCCCAAGGCAAAGGCTTTGGACAGCGCAAGGGCGCCGGACACCGTCAGCAGGGCGGCGGCGATACCCAAAAGCCAGACGCTGCAAGGCGCATCAAGGGATTTGAAAAGGAAGGCCGGGAAAATGACCAGCAGGAGGGTCATGATCAAAAAGCCGAGGGCTTGGCCGAAATACACCGCGCGTTTAACGCCAACGGCGCGGGCGTTGAGGCCCACTAGAAAGTCCGTGCCACCCCAGAGCAGGGCGGCCAGCAGGCCCATTGTTACGTCCATGTAAGGTCCTTGTTTGTATACCGATCGCCAGCTTAGCGCAGTCCCAATGTGGGAGCGGGCTTGCTCGCGAAAAACGTCAACGATAACGCGTGCTTGCTGAATGAGCGCGGCGCCTGTGAATTTTTCGCGAGCAAGCTCGCTCCTACAATGGAGTCAGCTCATGTTCTCCAGCGTTTGGGTGTCCCAGCTGTGGGTCTTGATTGCCAGGTAGAGCATGCCAATGGTCAACGGAATCTTGTCGCCACGGCCTTTGGCGCGACGCTTCAGGAACACGTCGAACACCGGCGGTTGGAAGTAACGATAAGCATCGTAGTCACCCAGGTCGATTTCGAAGTCCTGCTCCAGCGCCTCCATGAATTGCTTGGCCTCACCGCCATCGCACCCAAGGTCGAAATTCAGTGAGGTATGCAGGCCAATGGTCTTGTGTTTTGGCAAGCCGACTTCTTCATGCAGCAATTGCAGAAGTTGCTGCATGACAGGGTCTTCGGGGAAGTTGGGGGCCAGGTTCATGGTGGGGGCACGCAGGAGTGGGTGAGGGGGCCTGTCACGTTGCAGGCGGTATTTGTTTCGCGTGATGAAGAGAGCCAAGCCTATCAAGAACAAGGCCAAGGGAAGAAGTTGAATGTTCAGGACAATGGCGATATAGGGTAGCCAGAACAACAGAAGCAGTCCCGTTACGATGAAGGTAACGGCGAAACCCGTTCTTAACGTGCAGTCAGTGATTTTGTAATACAGCAGCAAATGGAGAGCGAATAATAGCGCTGTTTGTAGGTAAAGCCATTGACTAAAGTTCATCTGGAGTACACATGCATTGAGACGCTTGAGCGCTGCGGGCCTATGCCACCGCTGACCTGAGCACCCAGGCCATAGTGGCCGATATATTGAGTCCTTTCGATGTTCACGGTTTTTCCGAGACAGTTGATAGGAGGTTATTTTCAGTCGGCTACGCGTAACTGGTATAGCGGGTTGAACGGGTATTTGAAGCAGTTTGGGAAACGGACGACGTGCCGTTTTTTGGTTTCTTACAATGCCTTCCTGCATTTATGACTTGATACCGATTCTGCCGGCACAACCGAGCAAATGTGGGCGCCGGGCCTGCCTTAATGCCTGTAGGAGCGAGCTTGCTCGCGAAAAACCCACAGGCACCGCGTTTATCCAGGAAGCACGCGTTACCGTTGACGTTTTTCGCGAGCAAGCTCGCTCCTACGGGTATCAGGGCTTGCCCGCGATGGCGGTATAGCCTGATACGCCGCCATCGCAGGCCAGCCAGCTCCCCCAGGTTTAGCTCTGTAGCGGATTGCTGCGTGGTGGCTGGTCGGTCGCTGGCAGTTGTACGTGTTGCGTAGCTTCCAGCAAATTACAGCCGTCCTGAACGAGCAGGTACAGCGCATTGATGATGTGGGAAATATCTTTGAGGTCGGCGTGTTCGAAGGTCAGGCAAGAGAAGGTTTCCAATAAGTCGCTGGCGGCGCGGATACGCTGGTGGGCGGCAGATTGGATGTCTTCGGCTGATGCTTGAGTGTCGATGAGAAGCGGGTGAGTGTCGGTGAAGTTGGTGCGTAGCTGACGATAGCGATTGGTGGGAAGGTTCGGCTTTGTCATCACAGTGTTCCAATACAGATTCAAAGAAATACGCCAGAAGAGCTGGCACGTTGTCTCTGCTGTTTTTCGGGTGACCAAGCCCGGTCGCTGAATTGGCAGCGACGAGCCCAACCTTAGAAGTGAGTTTGTTCTCGGGCAATAAACAGATGGTTTAATCGCTCGCGGTTCGATCAGACACTGAGAGGCTTGCTGATACACCGCTCAAAAATCGCCTCCAATCCCCGATAGTCACACGCCACCGCATCAATATTCGCGGGTATCCAGGCCGCATGTTTTACCAGCCACCAATTCACCGAAAACCCCGCATTCACGATGATCTGTTCAAACAGGATCCGCTGCGCCCGTCCATTTCCCTCGCGGAAGGGGTGAATGACGTTCAGGTCGCCATAAGCTTCAGCGATTTGACGTACAAGGTCAGCCTGAGTCGCACCAACATACCAATTGGCGTCTTGCATATGCCGGACGATTTTCGCCGCCTCTGGTGGAATACGCTCCGGGGTGCAAAACAGCGTGTCACCTTTCTGGATGTTGACGCTGCGCAGTTCGCCGGCCCAATCGTAGACGTCACCAAACAGGATGCGGTGAATGTGTTGCAGGCGATCAAGGTCGTAGGGCGGCGGAAAGAGAGGAAGGTTGCCTACGGCGATTTCGGATAATTCCCGCTCGGCCTGGTGCAGGCGTGCCTCATCGAACAAATCGAGGCGGTTGCGCAGGATGCTGCTACCGGGATAGCAGTACGGGTCCTGGCCCACCCCGTATTTGTCGAGCATCAGCGTGAGGTGTTGCGGTACTTGGCAAGGACGGCTTCGCGTGTCGGCAGGGGTTTGTCGACGTCGGTCGGTTGGGTATCGAACCCTTCCAGGCGCAGGCTGGCCAAGTAATTGGAACGGCGGATCTTGTGATAGTGATCCTGTTTTTGCTCAAACGTCAGTTCGCTCATCGCTGCGTCCTCTTGGAAAGCAAGGCTTGATTGTAGCGCAATGCGTAGCTCGGTAGGCGGGATAAAAACCCCGTCACAATCTGTATAAAAAATCTGCCAGCGAGCTCATTTCAGCGTATGTTTCACCGCAAAATCTTGTAGGGCGATTCCGCCCACTACTTAAAGGGAGTTAAGCATGGGTTTGCTTCGTGTCGCCTCGGCGATGTCTTTGTGTGCGGTGGCGTTTTCTGTCCAGGCCGAGCAGTTGCCGATTGAGGTACTGAGTGCGGTGGTCAAGGACCAGAAAATCGCCGATGCCGAAGTGTTGCTGCAACGTAACGGCGCACAGAACGTGGTGGGCCGTACCAACGCGCAAGGCCAGGTCACGCTGACCAGTGAGTCGGCGGACGATGCCAGCAACCTGCTGATCATCAAGAAGCCTGGCTATTCCAACCTGGTGGTGAAGTGCCCGTGCAAAGGCATGACCTATGCCATCAGCCCGGTGATGGAAAATCTCGACGGCCTGCGTGTGGTGTTGACCTGGGGCAAGGCTCCACGTGACCTCGACTCCCATATGATCTTCCCGGGCAATAACATCTTCTTCAACAATAAAAAGGGCACCGACGCCGAACTGGACGTGGATGACACCGACAGCTATGGCCCGGAAACCATCACCCTGCAGAAAAAGCATTACGGCGAAAGCTACGTCTATGCCGTGCACGACTATTCCAACAGCGGCTCTCCCACCTCCAGCGAGTTGTCCAACAGTGAGGCCAAGGTGTTCGTGTACATGGGGCAATCCCTGGTACGCACCTACTATGTGCCGCAGAACCGCACCGGCAACCTGTGGACCGTGTTCCGCATGACCGGCAGTGGCGACTTCCAGGACATCAACACCTTCACCGGCGTGAGAGTCGGCGCCGAAGATGTGCTCAACGAGGTCAAGCCGTTGCTGGATGACAGCGTGGCCGTCACCGCCGTGACGGTGAGCTCGTCGGTACAGGCCGATGCGAAAAAGCTGAACCTCAAGGGCGAAGCGGCCTACCAGGCCGGTAACCTGGACCAGGCCATCGACTTCTTCCGTCAAGCCATCGAGCTGGATAACGGCTTCGGCAAGGCTTACGGCAACCTGGGCCTGGCGTATCAGAAAGCCGGCAATACCGCGGAGTCGATCTGGGCCAACCGCAAGGCTATCGCCCTGGCGACCGGTACCAATGCCGCGACCGTGCGTGCCGGTGCTTACTACAACATTGCACGCATCTATGAAGCGGCCGGCCAGTTCCCGGATGCGTTGCGTCATTACCAGTTGGCCAAAGAGCAAAAGGCCAACCCGGTGTATGACACGGCGATTGAGCGGGTGCAGAACCGCTGATTCAGCTGTAGCTCGGTTGTGAAATGTGGGGGAGGGCTTGCCAGCTCCCACATTTTTGTCTGCTACGTCCTGCTACTTTCTCGGAAAATTCCCACTTCGGCCCTGGGCCATGCCTCCCCCTGTGTATCATCCTGTCTCTTTTTTCCTTGCGACCTTTCTCGATTCGCTGAGATTCCCAGGCTATGTTTTTGAGCCAACTCAGCGGTCAATGGAGTGACAGCCTTATGCACGACACCCTCCAGCAGGTCTTTGGTTACCCACACTTTCGCTTGGGCCAGGAAGAGACGGTCAGCGCCGTGCTGGCCGGGCGCTCTGCCGCCGCCATTTTTCCTACGGGGTCGGGCAAATCCTTGTGTTACCAGTTGTCGGCTGTGTTGCTGCCGCACCTGACGCTGGTAGTGTCGCCGTTGCTGGCGTTGATGCAGGACCAGTTGGGTTTCCTGCAGCGCCATGGTATTTCGGCGGGCAGTATCGACTCGGCCCAGAGCCGTGATGAGGCCAATGATGTCATGGCCCGTGCGCGATCGGGCGAGCTCAAGATTCTGATGATTTCCGTGGAGCGTTTGAAGAACGAGCGTTTCCGCAATTTCCTGAACAGCGTGCAGATCTCCTTGCTGGTGGTGGACGAGGCGCACTGTATTTCCGAGTGGGGGCACAACTTCCGCCCGGACTATTTGAAGCTGCCGGACTACCAGCGCCAGTTCAACATCCCGCAGGCGCTGTTGCTGACGGCCACGGCCACGCCCAAGGTGATCGCCGATATGCAGGCCAAGTTCGCCATTGCGGCCGGGGATGTAGTGACCACGGGCTTCTATCGGCCCAACCTCAACCTGCTGGTGGAACCGGTCAGCGGCCACGACAAACGCCGCAGGCTGGTGGAGTGGATGAAAGCGCGGGCCAACCAGCCGAGTATCGTCTACGTCACCTTGCAGAAAACCGCCGAGCAGATTGCCGAGCATCTGAACCGCCACGGTATTCAGGCCGAGGCTTATCACGCGGGGCTGCCCAACGAAAAGCGCGAGGGCATCCAGCAGCGTTTCATGGGCGGGCGTTCCAATTGCATTGTCGCAACCATCGCGTTTGGCATGGGCATCGACAAGAGTGACATCCGCAATGTCGTGCACTTCGACTTGCCCAAGTCCATCGAGAACTACAGCCAGGAGATCGGCCGCGCTGGGCGTGACGGGCAGCCATCGGATTGCCTGGTGCTGGCCAACCGCGACAGCCTCAATGTGCTGGAAAACTTCGTGTACGGTGACACGCCGGAGCAGGAAGGCATTCGTCGTGTGCTGGAGGAGTTGCAGGCGGCGCGTAGCGAAGGGCAGTGGGAGTTCTTGCTCAGGTCGCTGTCGGACCACAGCAATATTCGCGAGCTGCCGCTCAAGACACTCCTGGTGCAATTGGAGCTCAAGGGTGTGATTGCACCGCGCTATGCGTTTTATGCGGAATACCGTTTCAAATACCTGATCGAGCCCGAGGCCTTGCTCGCACGTTTTTCCGGCGAACGGCAGCAGTTTGTTGCGGCGATCATCCAGGTATGCAAGCGCGCTAAAACCTGGGCGACGGTGGATTTCGACGCGCTTTATCAACAGCACAATGCCGAACGTAGCCGGGTGGTGAAGGCGCTGGATTATTTTCAGGAGCAGGGCCTGATCGAACTCGAAAGCAAGCAGATGACTGAGGTCTACAGTTTGCTCGACACCGATTTTGACCCGCAGGCACTAAGCGCCGAGTTATACACAGGCTTCAAGCAGCATGAGGTGGCGGAGGTCGCGCGGATACACGCCATGCTCGACCTGTTCGCCACCGAGCATTGCCTGGGGCAACGCCTGGCGCACTACTTTGGTGATGAAAATGCGCCCCAGCGTTGCGGGCATTGTTCGGTGTGCCACGGCCAGGTTGCTCATCTGCCGGCACCGCCGAGCCTGCCGCCGCTTGTGGATAAAAACTTCATGGGGCTGTGCGGTGATTTTATCCACAGGCATCATGAGTACACGGGGCACTTGCCGAATGCGGAGCGTTTGACGCGTTTTCTTGGCGGTATCAGCGTACCGTTGTTTACCAAGTTGAAGGCGCGAGGCATTCCCGGTTTTGCTGCGCTGGAAGACTACCCCTACGCCGAGGTGCGCGACTGGGCCCATGCTCAATTGGATCAACTTTGACGAGACTTGCCGATGCCTGACTCAACGCCTGTGCGCAACGACTATCGCCACTTCCAGCCCATCACCACGCGTTGGCACGACAACGATGCCTACGGCCATGTGAATAACGTCACCTACTACAGCTTCTTCGACACAGCCGTTAATACCTACCTGATCGAACAGGGCGGGTTGGATATACATGACGGTGAGGTGGTGGGGTTTGTGGTGAGTTCGGCTTGCGATTATTTTGCGTCGATTGCTTTCCCTGAGCGCATTGAGATCGGCCTGCGAGTAGGCAAACTGGGCAATAGCTCGGTGCAGTATGAACTGGCGGTATTCAAGGCGGGTGAGCAGGAGGCGTGTGCGGCGGGGCGCTTTGTCCATGTGTTTGTGGACCGAGCGTCGAACCAGCCAGTGCCGATTCCGGGGATGTTGCGCGAGGCGATGCAGCGCTTGGTGGTATGAGGCACCTTCAAGCAACCCATACCAAATGTGGGAGCCGGGCTTGCCCGCGATTGCGTAGTATCAGGCAATACCTCTAAACCTGATTCACTGCTATCGCGGGCAAGCCCGGCTCCCACACTGGGTGTGTTCGTCAGAGCGCGTATTGATCAGTCGCGATAACGATGCTTGTTCTTGCGATGCCCATAGGCATGGCCGCGGCCTGGGTGGCCATCGCGGTAGTAGCGACGGTCGTCACGGTCGCGATCGCGGTAATGGCGATTGTCGCGATCACTTTCGTTACCCATGTAGTTGCCCAGCGCGCCGCCCGCGCCACCGCCGGCTGCCGAGCCGACCAATGCACCGGTACTGCCGCCGACGCTGCGACCCAAGACGTTGCCGCCGGCTGCGCCCAGTGCGCCACCGATGGCGGCTTCGCCACGGCTGCGCTTGTCTGCGCCGACCGCGCTACCGCCAGCGCCGCCCAGGGCCGCGCCGATGGTCGAACCGGTGTTGCCGCCCAGCTGCTGGCCGACAACGGAACCTAGAACCCCACCCAATGCGCCGCCTACACCGGCTTCAGTGGTGCCGCCTGCCATGGCTGCGCCACTGACCAGGCCAAGGGACAACAAGAGAATCGAGGAGAACTTCATTCAGGGAAACCTCAAGGGATGACGGCGCGATCCTGAGGTTGTATCGAGCCGCTGACAATCGAAATCCGACCGGCGGCAGAGGTTGTATACAATTTGCTAAGTTGCTGTTTTGTATGGGGAACTTAAGTCGTTTTTACGGGTCTTTAGCTACTTCGGAACGGCCGCTTTTATGCAAAAGCGGCCTTTTTTGTGCCTGTCGAATGTGTGGTGCTTGTGCTGGCCTCTCCGCGGGCAAGCCCGCTCCCACATTAGATCGGTTTACACAGTCTCAATGGTGAACCCATCCCAGTGTGGGAGCGGGCTTGCCCGCGAAAGCGGTAGTTCAAGCAACACACATCTCGGATCGAGTCAGGCCGAGCGCGCCATGATCAACCCGCTGTCACTCGCCGCCTCCAAGCGAATCGCAACAAACTTCGACGTCGGCGTATGGCTACCGTCGCCAGTGCTTTCCAACGGCACCAACGGGTTCACTTCTGGGTAGTAAGCCGCCGCCTGCCCCGCCGGAATATCAAATGCCAGCAGCGTAAAGCCCTTCACGCGGCGCTCACGGCCGTCTTCCCACAGCGACACGATGTCTGCCTTCTGCCCCGGCTTGAAGCCCAGGCGGATGATGTCGGCTTCGTTGACGAACAGCACGTCACGCTGGCCTTTGACCCCGCGATAACGGTCGTCCAGGCCATAGATGGTGGTGTTGTACTGATCATGGGAGCGCATCGACTGCATGATCAGGTCCGGCACCCGGCCCGTGGCGTGGGTGCGTTCGTGGATCAGGTCTTTGGGCAAGATGTTCGGGCGGAAGTTGGCGCGGCCCGACGGCGTGTTCCAGCGGCGTGCGCCGGCGGAGTTGCCCAGGTAGAAGCCACCTGGGTGTTTGATCTTCTCGTTGAAGTCCTTGAAGCCTGGGATGGTGTCGGCGATCAGGTCGCGGATGCGCCCGTAGTCAGCCACCAGCCAGTTCCAATCCACTGGCTTGCTGCCCAGGGTGGCGGCAGCAATGCCTGCCAGAATCGCCGGCTCGGACTTCATCAGTTTCGACAACGGTTGCAGTTGGCCGTTGGAGCCGTGGACCATGCTGAACGAGTCTTCCACCGTCACCGCTTGCGGGCCGTCGGCCTGGATGTCGATGTCGGTGCGGCCCAGGCACGGCAGGATCAACGCATCTTTACCGTGCATCAGGTGGCTGCGGTTGAGCTTGGTGCTGATCTGCACGGTCAGGTCGCAATTGCGCAGCGCTTCAAAGGTGCGCGTGCTGTCTGGCGTGGCTTGGGCAAAGTTGCCGCCCAGGCCGATAAAGACTTTGGAGCGGCCTTCAAGCATGGCATGAATCGCTTCCACCACGTTATGGCCATTGTCTCGCGGTACCTGGAACTGGAAACGACGCTCCAGCGCGTCCAGAAACGCCACCGGTGGGCGTTCGTTGATGCCCATGGTGCGATCGCCCTGCACGTTACTGTGGCCACGCACCGGGCACAGCCCGGCGCCTGGGCGGCCAATATTTCCGCGCAGCAGCATCAGGTTGGCGATTTCCTGGATGGTCGGCACCGAGTGGCGGTGCTGGGTAATCCCCATCGCCCAGCACATGATCACATTCTTGCCTTTGGCATACATGCGTGCCGCTTGTTCGATCTCCACCAGGGTCAGGCCGGACTGTTCGACGATCTCCTCCCACGAGGTGTCGTCAATCTGGCCCAGGTATTCCAGGACGTTGGCAGTGTGCTCATTGAGGAAGTCGTGGTCGAACACCGCTTCCTTGCCTTCGGCCAGGGCTTGGCGCTCCCACAGCAGCAGGAATTTGGCCATGCCGCGCAAGATAGCCATGTCGCCACCCAGCGCCGGGCGGAAGTAGGCGGTGTTGGTCGGCTTGTCACCGTTGGTGAGCATTTCCAGCGGATGTTGCGGGTGCTGGAAGCGCTCCAGGCCACGCTCTTTCAGTGGGTTGATACACACCACCTGGGCGCCGCGCTTCACTGCTTCGCGCAGCGGTTCAAGCATGCGTGGGTGGTTGGTGCCGGGGTTCTGGCCCCAGACGAAAATGGCATCGGCATGCTCGAAGTCATCAAAGGTCACGGTGCCTTTGCCCACGCCCACGCTCTGCGCCAGGGCTACGCCGCTGGCTTCGTGGCACATGTTCGAGCAGTCCGGGAAGTTGTTGGTGCCATAGGCGCGTACAAACAGCTGGTACAGGTAGGCGGCTTCGTTGCTGGCGCGGCCCGAGGTGTAGAACTCGGCCATGTTCGGGCTGGGCAGTGCGTTGAGGTGCTTGCCGACCAGGTCGAAGGCGGCTTCCCAACTGATGGGCGTGTAGCGATCGGTCTGGGCGTCATAGCGCATCGGCTCGGTCAGGCGGCCCTGATATTCCAGCCAATAGTCGCTTTGTTCCAGTAACGCCGTGACGCTGTGCTTGGCGAAGAACGCCGCATCGACGCGGCGCTTGGTGGCTTCCCAGTTGACGGCCTTGGCGCCGTTTTCGCAGAACTTGACCATGCCGCTTTCCGGCGAGTCGCCCCAGGCGCAGCCCGGGCAGTCGAAGCCGCCGTTCTGGTTGGTCTTGAGCATCATGCGCAGGTTTTTCAGGGCGTTGTCGCTGGTCAGCCAGGCTTGCGCCACGCTGATCAGGGCGCCCCAGCCACCGGCTGGGCCTTTGTAGGGCTTGTAGCGTGGGGTTGGGGTCTGGTCGGCTTGGTGGTGAAGGCTCATGGCTGGTGCTCCATCGCAGGGCTATAGACCCGTGGCGCGCTTTTTTGCGGCAGGTGGATGAGGTTGAGGTTGTGCCGGCGCGCCCATTGCAGGGCCAGGCCGGTGGGCGACGACAGGCTGACCAGGGTCTGGATGCCCGCGCGCAAAACTTTCTGAATCAATTCCAGGCTGCAGCGGCTGGTAACAATCGCCAGGCCGCCGTCGGTCGGAATCTTTTGGCGGATCAACGCGCCAATCAATTTATCCAGAGCGTTATGCCGACCGATGTCTTCGCGACCCATCAGCAATTCGCCCTGGCTGTTCATAAACACTGCCGCATGCACGGCACCGCTGTATTGGCCCAGGGGTTGGAATGCACTGATACGCTGGCGCAAGCCATCGAGCCACTGCGCCGGCGGCAAGGGCGCGCCGGGCAGTACCTGGAGGTCGGGCAATGCTTGCTCTACCGCTTCCACGCCACACAGGCCACAGCCGCTGGTGCCCGCCAATTGGCGGCGTTGCTGCTTGAGGTTCCAGAACGCACGGCTGGAAACCTGTACCTGAGCGTACTGGGCTGCGCCCGAACCGCTGATTTTCAGGTCATAAATGTCGTTGACGTCGGTGATAATGCCGCTGCCGAGGCTGAAACCTACAATGAAGTCTTCCAGGTCCGTAGGCGTCACTAGCATCACCGCCTGGCTGATATCGTTATAGGCAATCGCCAACGCCACTTCTTCGGCCAGCGCAGTGCTGGCGACTTCCGTGTGTTCAAGATTGCAATAGTGATAGCTCTGGCTGGCGACGGGCGCATTCGTTTCGAGAGCGGGCGCCGCGCAGTGAGGGCGCTTGGCGTTCATGGGGCAGTACCACCGGCGGATTGATCAGTGTTTAGACTAGGCGTGACAAAGGGTCGCGTCTAATCGCCAGTATTGATCTATTGATAGAGGGCGTCGATCAAGGTTCACCGGCGTTTTCGTCGGGCTTATTCCAGGCAGGGTTGATTGGGATACTTTTGAGTCTTTAGCCAGTCTGGAACCCAAGTCGGCAGGACTGGTCTAGTCTTGGGCATCTGATAAATAAACCCCAAGGAGAGCGCACCATGAGTCTATTAAGCTTTGTAAAGGAAGCCGGCGAGAAGTTGATCGACCTGTTGACGCCGGGTAATGCGAACGCCAGTGAGCAGTTGAAGGAGCATGTGAGCAAGGTGGGCCTGGGTAATCCAAACGTGCAGACCACGGTGGATGGCGACAAGGTCACAGTGACCGGTGAAGTGGCCACGCAGGAAGAGAAAGAAAAGATCCTGTTGGCGCTGGGCAACATTGCCGGTGTGGCAAGTGTGGATGACCAGATCACTGTCACTGGCCCTGCGGTTGCCGCTGCTCGTTTCGTCGTAGTGAAAAAGGGCGATACCCTCAGCGCGATTTCCCTGGCGGTGTACGGTAATGCCAACCAGTACAACAAGATCTTCGAGGCTAACAAGCCACTGTTGTCGCACCCGGACAAGATCTACCCAGGCCAGACACTGCGCATCCCTGAGTAATACGCAGGATAAAATGAGGAAGCTCGCCCTTTTGTAGGAGCGAGCTTGCTCGCGAAAAACTCACAGGCACCGCGTTTATCCAGGAAGCACGCGTTATCGTTGACGTTTTTCGCGAGCAAGCTCGCTCCTACATAAGTCCGGCAATGAGATCTCGATAATCCCCCACTGCTAAAAATTCTGCAGTGTCCTTTGGTCCTTTCTTGCTATCAGGCTCTTTCACGGCCAGTAAATGCCCTACACCGAAATCCCGAGCACTGCGCAGGATCGGCAAAGTGTCATCTATAAACAGGCTACGGGCCGGGTCAAACTGGATATCCGCTTGCAAGGCTTGCCAGAATTGCGGGTTTTCCTTGGGAAAACCGTAGTCGTGAGAGCTGATCAATCGCTCGAAATACGGCGCCAGTTCAATGCGTTCCAATTTCAATGACAGCGAATCACGATGAGCGTTGGTGATCATGATCACGCGCTTGCCGGCCTGTTTGATCGCCGCCAGGAACGTATCGGCATCCGGGCGCAGGGCGATCAGGTGGGCGGTTTCCAGCTTGAGTTCGCGCACCGGGATCTTGAGTTCGGTGGTCCAGAAATCCAGGCAATACCATTGCAACTGTCCGGCGTTACGCTCAAACAGCGGTTGCAGCTCCATCTCGGCCATGGCCAGGCTCACACCGTGCAGCTCGGCGTAGCGCTGGGGCAGGTGCTCCATCCAGAAGTGGTTGTCGTAATGCAGGTCGAGCAGGGTGCCGTCCATGTCCAGCAGGACGGTGTCGATGGCGTGCCAGGGCAGAGAGGGCATGGTGGGGTCTCATGTAAGTAAAGATATCCGACACAGACAATCGGAAAAGCCACGGTATAGTAACCCGATCACGCCAAGGAGCCGTTTATGCGCCAGAAACCCACTGTCCTCGCCCGCGAAATAGTCGCCAGTAGCCGTTTGTTCCGCGTGGAGGAAGTGCAATTGCGCTTTTCCAATGGCGTTGAGCGCACCTACGAACGTCTTGTGGGCCGCGGTGCGGGCTATGGCGCGGTGATGATTGTGGCGATGATCGATGAAGACCATGCATTGCTGGTGGAAGAATACTGCGGCGGCACTGACGAATATGAATTGTCATTACCCAAAGGCCTGATCGAGCCCGGCGAAGACGTACTGGCGGCGGCAGACCGCGAACTCAAGGAAGAGGCCGGCTATGGCGCACGGCAGTTGGAACACATCACCGAGCTGTCATTGTCGCCTGGTTATATGAGCCAGAAGATCCAGGTGGTGTTAGCTACCGATCTCTATGAAGAGCGCCTTGAAGGTGATGAGCCCGAGCCGATGCGGGTAGACCGGGTCAACCTGCGTGAGCTGTCGGCGTTGGCGCAAAACGAGCAATTCAGCGAAGGTCGCGCCCTGGCAGCGCTGTATCTGGTCAGAGACCTGTTGACCCAGCGTGGAGCGTTCAACGCATGAGCGAACTGTTTTTAGGCCACCCGTTTATCGCCCCGGTCATTGAACTGGCGCGCCAGGCCGGTGAAGCCATCCTGCCGTACTGGCGTGCCGACGTAGCCGTGACCTCCAAAGCGGACGATTCACCCGTGACGGCTGCCGACCTGGCTGCCCACCATCTGATTCTCGCAGGCCTCACCGCGCTGGACCCAAGCATTCCAGTGCTGTCTGAAGAGGATGCCGATATCGATCAGAGTGTGCGTGCCGGTTGGCAGCGCTGGTGGTTGGTGGACCCTTTGGATGGCACCAAGGAATTCATTTCTGGCAGTGAAGAATTCACCGTCAATATCGCCTTGATCGAACAGGGCCGCGTGGTGTTCGGCGTGGTGTCGATACCGACCACTGGCCGTTGCTACTTCGGCGGCGCGGGCCTGGGGGCTTGGCGTTCGGACGTCAATGCTGCGCCCAAGCAGATTCAAGTGCGTCAGACCAGGGCTGCGGGAGAAGCCTTTACCGTGGTGGCCAGCCGTCGTCATACCAGCCCTGAGCAGGAGCGCCTGTTGGATGGTTTGAGTGAAGGTTTGGGTGAGTTGAAGCTGGCGAATATCGGCAGCTCGTTGAAGTTTTGTTTGCTGGCCGAGGGCAGTGCCGATTGTTATCCGCGCCTGGCGCCGACCTCGCAGTGGGATACCGCAGCGGCCCAGGGTGTATTGGAAGGGGCAGGGGGGGAAGTGCTGGAGTTGAATGGCAAGCCGTTCAGCTACCCGGCGCGGGAATCGTTGCTGAATCCGTTCTTCCTGGCGTTGCCAGCCAAGGCGGCGTGGCGTGAGCGGCTGTTGACCCTCGCCAGATCATGACCCCTTTGTAGGAGCGAGCTTGCTCGCGAAAAACCTGAGAGCGCTGCGTTATCGTTGGCCTTTTTCGCGAGCAAGCTCGCTCCTACAGTACGTTGCCAGCGGTCGTTAGCGATGCAGCACGTATTGACCGGTAAAGATCACGGCGTGCTCTTCGCTGCCTTCATTCACTATCCACGTCTCCAGCGCCAACCGCGCCCGCCCATAGCGCTGAAAGGTCGCCACAAAGCGTTTCCACACCTTGTCCTGCGGCGCCGCGCAAATGGCTGTCGCGTCCTGGGTTACCGGCAACGGGTAGCTGATCTGCCCTTCCTGAATCACGATATGCCCGTCTTCAATCCCGGCTTCACGCAGCTTCAGGTGCAGCCAACCCCAACCCGCCAGCACCGCGCCGCAGTAGAGGCTGCCGCCAAACATGGTGCTCTTGTGGTTGATATTGGCCTGCAAGGGCAGGTGCAGTTGCAGTTGGTCGTGTTGCCAGTCGAGCACCTTGAGGCCCATTTCCCGGGTGAGTGGGATGTCATGGTGAAGGATGGATTCCAGGTAACGGCTGTCGCGGCTCATGGCGGCCTCTTTGTGGGTTGACGATGTCATTCGTCGTCGGCGCTCTGGCTGGTACTGTCGGCGAAGTTCAGGCCGTGTTTGCGCAGTTTGTCGTGCAAGGTTTTGCGCGGCACGCCCAGGGCTTCGGCGAGGCTGCGCACGGAGCTGTGGGGGCGGGTCAGTTCGGCGGCGATCAGGCTTTTTTCGAACTGTTCGACTTGCTCGCTCAGGCCTCCGGGTGTGGAGGTCAGGACCCCGGCGGCGGGGTGATCCTGGGTGTTATCCAAGGCCAGCTCCAGGCCGAGGGCGAAACGCTCCGCGGCGTTTTGCAGTTCCCGCACATTGCCCGGCCAGCTGTGGCGCAGCAACAGCGCGCGCTGGCCCGGTTGCAGTTCGTGCAAGGGCAGGCCGTGACGGCTGCTGGCCTCGTCGGCGAAGTGCTGGAACAGCATCAGCGCATCTTCACCCCGTTCACGTAGCGGTGGGATGCGCAGCGGCGCCACATTGAGGCGGTAATACAAGTCGGCACGGAAACGGCCCTGGTCAGCGGCCTGGCGCAGGTCTTCCTTGGTGGCGGCGATAATGCGGATATCCAGCGGGATCAGCTGATTGCCACCCAGGCGTTCCACTACGCGCTCCTGTAGAAGGCGCAGCAACTTGACCTGTACATCCAGGCTCATGCTTTCAATTTCATCCAGAAACAGCGTGCCGCCATTGGCAAACTCGAACTTGCCGATGCGGCGCTTTTGCGCGCCGGTAAACGCGCCGGGTTCATGGCCGAACAGTTCGCTTTCCACCACCGATTCCGCCAGTGCCCCGGCATTGATCGCCACAAACGGGCCGCTGCGTCGGCTTGAGAGGTCGTGCAGGGCGCGGGCGACGACCTCCTTGCCCGCCCCGGTTTCGCCGAGGATCAGCACATCGGCCTTGGTCGCGGCCAGTGCACCGATTTGCTCGCGCAGGCGCAACATCTGGGGCGAGTGCCCTACCAGCCGCGTGCTCAGTTGCTGGCGGTCGCTGAGGGCCAGGCGCAGGCTGCGGTTGTCCAGTACCAACCGACGCAGGGCCAGGGCACGACGCACGCTGTCGAGTAGCGCGTCACTGGCGAAGGGTTTTTCCAGGAAGTCATAGGCACCGGCACGCATGGCCTGCACCGCCAGCGGTACATCGCCGTGGCCGGTGATCAGCAGCACCGGCAGGTCGGGATCCTGGCCGTGCAGTTCGGCCAACAGCTCCAGGCCGTCCATGCCGGGCATGCGGATGTCGCTGACCACTACGCCCGGCCAGTCGCGAGACAAGCGAGCGGTGAGCCCGGTGGCTTCTCCCAAGGGCAGGACTTTCAGGCCGGCCAGGTCCAGGGTCTGGCACAGGGCCTGACGCAGGTGTGGATCGTCGTCGATCAACACCACCTGAATCGAGTTGTCGATACTCATACACTGCGGTCCTCGGACGGTTGCAGACTGACGCCCGGCGAGCCGGCACGCAATTTCAAGGTTAACAGCGCGCCGCCCTCCTTGTGGTTGGCGAACAACAGTTCGCCGCCGAAGGCGCGCATCAGGGTGTCGCAGATTGCCAGCCCT
Source organism: Pseudomonas sp. L13 (assembly GCF_009935965.1). NCBI lineage: Bacteria > Pseudomonadati > Pseudomonadota > Gammaproteobacteria > Pseudomonadales > Pseudomonadaceae > Pseudomonas > Pseudomonas sp. L13. Next base: position 109,178 of record NZ_QODJ01000005.1, on the reverse strand, counting down.
AGCCCCAGGCCCTGGGTGCGCGTCTTGGTGGTGTAGAACGGCTCACTGGCGCGGCCCAGGGCTTCCATGCAAAAGCCCGGGCCGTTGTCGCGAATATACAAGTTGACGCCTTGGGGCGTGGTTTCGGCACTCAGCCAGAGTCTGCGTGGCGGGCCTTTTTCGGTGAGGGCATCCAGGGCATTGGCCAGCAAGTTACCCAGCACCTGGCGCAGGCGGGTTTCACCGGCCTGCACCCACAGGGTCGCCTCTGGCAGGTCGCGGATCAACTCCACCTCCATCGAACGCCGACGCTTGGCCAGCAATGCCAGGGCGTCGTCGAGCGCCGGTTGCAAAGCCACGCTCTCTGGCGCATGCCGATCGCGGCGGGCGAATGCGCGCAGGTGGGCGATGATCGAGGCCATGCGCCCGGTCAATTCGCTGATCAGCTTGAGGTTGCCGCGGGCATCGTTGGTGCGCTCATGGTCGAGCAGGATCTCGGCGTTTTCGGCATAGCTGCGAATCGCCGCCAGTGGCTGATTCAATTCATGGCTGATACTCGCCGACATGGTGCCCAGCGCCGAGAGTTTACCGGCCTGGACCAAGTCGTCCTGGGCGCGCACCAGTTCTTGCTGGGCATGCTCGCGCTCCAGCACTTCCTGTTTCAGGCGCCGGTTCAGGCCCTCCAGGTCGCTGGTACGCTCGGCCACGCGCATCTCCAACTCGCGGCGGGCCTTGGCTTCGAAGGCGATGCGTTCCAGGTAGTGCCGGCGGCGCTGCATCAGCAACCCCAGCAACAGCATCAGCACCAACAACGTGGCGCCGCCCACGGCGACGACCGTGCGCACCGGACGGTTGATCAGCGAGCGCGGCGCGAGGATTTCCACGTTCCAGCCGGTCTCGGCGATGGCCGTGGATTGGCGCAGCCAGGCGCTGCTGCTGAGGCTCAGCGGCTGCGGGTCGCGGGTGGGGTAGGGCTGGATGGCAACGATGGCCTCGCGTTCTTCGGCGGTTAGTGGCCGAGTGGCGCGGAATCGCCATTGCGGGCGTGAGGTGAGGATCACCACGCCGTTATGGTCGGTGACCAACAGTTGTTCCGGGGTATTGCCCCACAGGCTTTCGGTGTGGTCCAGGTCGACCTTCACCACCAGCACGCCGATGATGGTGTCGCCGTCACGCACCGCGGCAGCGAAGAAGTAGCCGCGCTTGGCCGAGGTGGTGCCCAGGCCGAAGAAGCGTCCCAGGCGCCCGGCCATGGCCTCGCTGAAATACGGACGGAAGGAGAAGTTGCGCCCGACAAAGCTGTCTTGTTTGTCCCAGTTGGACGCGGCGAGGGTCTTGCCGGTGGTGTCCATCAAATACATCACCTCTACCCCGGCCTGGGCGGCGACGTCCTTGAGCAACTGGTTGGCGCTGACCAGGTGGGTGCTGACGTGGGGCGCGTCCAATGCGGTGCGCAGGGCCGGCAAGTCACCGAGGATTTGCGGCAGTATTTCGTAGCGATGCAGGGTGCCCAACAAGTTGGCGACGTAGAGGTCGAGGGTCTGGCGGTTTTGCCCGGCCAGCTCGCTGCGGTAATAGCGCTCGGCCAAATGCTCCAGCGGCCACAACAGCGGCGCCAGGCACAGAGCCAGTAGGGCGAGGCTGCGCCAGCGGGGTCTTCGCGCAAGGGGTGGGGTCATGTAAGTCGCGCCTGTGGGTACAGGCGCATTATGCCTAGTGCTGCTGTGCAAGACACTCGTGCAATGCGTCTTGCCACTGTGGCTGGCTGACGTGCCATTGCAGTTGCAGGCGCGTGCAGTCCAGGCGCGAGTTCAGCGGGCGCTTGGCGGGGGTCGGGTAGGCGCTGGAAGGGATCGGCTCCAGCTCGGCACAGGCCTTGCCCTCGGCGCGCAGTTGCTCGCCAATCGCCTCGGCAAAACCGAACCACGAGGTTTCACCCTGGGCAGTAAGGTGGTAAACACCCCAATCCCCAGCCTTACCGGCCTGCCACTGCTCGATCAGCAAACGGGTGCTGTTGGCGATGGTACCGGCCCAGGTCGGCGCACCGATCTGGTCGGCCACGATGCGCATCTGCGGTTTTTCCTGCAGCAGGCGCTGCATGGTCAGCAGGAAATTCTTGCCATGGCTCGAATAGACCCAGCTGGTACGCAAGATCAGGTACTGGCCACCTACCGCCGCAATCGCCTGCTCACCCGCCAGCTTGCTCTGGCCGTAGACACCCAATGGGTTGGGCGTGTCGTCTTCGGTGTAGGCGGCAGGTTTGCTGCCGTCGAACACGTAGTCGGTCGAATAATGGATCAGCGGGATACCCAGGGCCTTGGCTTCCTCGGCGAGGATGCCGGGGGCGATGGCATTGATGGCGAACGCAGCGTCCGGTTCGCTCTCGGCCAGATCGACGGCGGTGTGGGCCGCCGCGTTGATGATCAGGCCAGGGCGATGGGCGCGCACTTGTTGGCGGATGAGGTCTGCGTTCGCCAGGTCAAGCTGGTCGCGGCCCAGGACGATAAGTTCGCCCAGGCCCTGGAGCCGCTGTTGCAGCTCCTGGGAGACTTGGCCGTGTTGGCCGGTGATGAGGATTTTAAGTGAGGTGGTCACGGGAACAGGTCCGCGTCTTTCAGGTTTTTACCGTTTTGATCCTTGGCAGACAAAGTGGGTGGCCCCGCCAACTGCCAATCAATATTCAGTTCAGGATCGTCCCAGCGAATGCACCGCTCCGCAGACGGCGTGTAGTAATCCGTGGTTTTGTAGAGGAATTCAGCGTATTCGCTGAGTACTACAAAACCGTGGGCGAAGCCCGGTGGAATCCACAGCTGGCGGTTATTGTCGGCAGATAGGCGCACGCTGGCCCATTTGCCGAAATGTGGTGAGCTGCGGCGGATATCCACCGCAACGTCCAGTACCTCTCCGGCGGTTACACGCACCAATTTCCCCTGGGCGTGTTCGACCTGATAGTGAAGGCCTCGCAGCACGCCCTTTTGCGAGCGCGAATGGTTGTCCTGCACAAATTGCAGTTCCAGGCCGCTGGCCTGAGCAAAATCCCGGGCATTGAAACTTTCGTAGAAAAAGCCACGTTCATCGCCAAAAACCTTGGGCTCGATGATCAATACACCGGGCAGTTCAGTGGCGTTCACATTCATTTAGGATTCCCAGCGAGAGAGTACAAGTACTGACCATAGCCGGTCTTGCCAAAGTACTTGGCACGCTCCAGCAGATAATCACGATTGATCCAGCCATTTTCGTAAGCGATCTCTTCCAGGCAGGCTACTTTCAAACCCTGGCGGTGCTCGATGGTCTGAACGTAGGTCGAGGCTTCCAACAGGCTGTCATGGGTGCCGGTATCGAGCCAGGCGAACCCACGGCCGAAGCGTTCAACGTGCAGATCGCCACGTTGGAGGTAGGCATTGTTGACGTCGGTGATCTCCAGTTCGCCGCGTGGCGAAGGTTTGACCGCCTTGGCGATCTTGATCACGTCGTTGTCGTAGAAGTACAGGCCGGTCACCGCGTAGTGGGACTTGGGTTTAGCCGGTTTTTCTTCGATGGACAGGGCGCGGCCTTCGCTATCGAAGTCAATCACACCGAAACGCTCAGGGTCTTTGACCCAGTAGCCAAATACCGTGGCGCCCGAAGGGCGTTCGGCGGCGGTGCGCAGTTGATCGCCAAAATGCTGGCCGTGGAAGATGTTGTCGCCCAGGATCAAGCACACAGGGTCATCGCCGATGAACTCTTCACCGATGATAAACGCTTGGGCCAAGCCATCCGGCGACGGCTGCTCCGCGTAGCTGAAGCGCACGCCGAACTGGCTGCCATCGCCTAGCAGGTTCTGGTATTGCGGCAAGTCCACTGGGGTGGAGATCACCAGGATGTCCTTGATCCCTGCCAGCATCAGTACCGAGATCGGGTAGTAGATCATCGGCTTGTCATACACCGGCAACAACTGTTTGGACACGCCCAGGGTAATGGGGTGCAAACGCGTGCCGGAACCGCCGGCCAATACAATTCCCTTCATCATGCGATCAAATCCTTCACGTCAGTATTGCCCAGTCGTTCACCTTGATAACTGCCGTCCTGGACCCTGCGGCACCATTCCAGATTATCGAGGTACCACTGCACGGTTTTGCGCAGGCCGGTCTCGAAGGTTTCTTCCGGGACCCAGCCCAGTTCGCGTTCGATTTTGCTGGCATCGATGGCGTAGCGTTGGTCGTGGCCCGGGCGATCCTTGACGAAGGTGATCAGGTCGGTGAATTTCTCCACGCCGGCTGGGCGTTGTGGCGCCAGTTCTTCCAGCAGGGCGCAAATGCCACGTACCACGTCGATGTTTTTCTGTTCGTTGTGGCCGCCGATATTGTAGGTCTCGCCCACAACCCCAGTGGTTACCACTTTGAGCAGTGCCCGGGCGTGATCCTCGACGAACAGCCAGTCACGCACCTGCAGACCATCGCCATATACCGGCAGTGGCTTGCCCGCCAGGGCGTTGAGAATCACCAGCGGGATCAATTTTTCGGGGAAGTGGAACGGCCCGTAATTGTTCGAGCAGTTGGTCAACAGCACCGGCAGGCCATAGGTGCGCTGCCAGGCGCGTACCAAGTGGTCAGACGCTGCCTTGCTCGCGGAATACGGCGAGCTCGGTGCGTACGGCGTGGTCTCGGTGAAGAGATCGTCCACGCCGTGCAGGTCGCCATACACCTCGTCAGTGGAGATGTGGTGGAAACGGAACGCACTTTTTGCCGGCTCTGCCAGCTTCTGCCAATAGGCGCGCGTGGCTTCCAGCAGGCTGTAGGTGCCGACGATATTGGTCTGGATAAAATCCGACGGACCGTCAATGGAGCGGTCAACGTGGGACTCGGCCGCCAGGTGCATGATCGCATCGGGTTCGAAGCGTGCGAGCACGGCGCTGACGGTGGCCTGGTCGATGATATCGGCCTGGACAAACTCATAGCGGCTGTTGGACGCGATGCTGGCCAGCGACTCAAGGTTGCCGGCGTAAGTCAGCTTATCCAGGTTGAGCACTTCATGCTCAGTGTGTTGAATCAAGTGCCGGATCAGGGCCGAGCCAATAAATCCGGCACCGCCGGTGATGAGAATGCGCATGTCGAGGGCCTTTTCCTTAGACGGACACTGGGCGAAAGTAGCATAGCTTGAGTTGTGAATCGGGCCGGCGCAAGCACCGTGAGCAGAAGGGGTTGATTAACGCCACAGAACAATGGCGATATAGACGCCTGAAAAAACAAAGGTCGTCACAATGTCGTTAGCCACGTTGACCCACCGTGCCAGCTTGCCTTGCCCACAAGTCACCCCCGAGCAGGCAGCACACCTGCTCGATCGACACTATGGACTGACGGGCAAATTACGCTCATTGGGCAGCCAACAAGACCTCAACTACAGAATTGACAGCACGCGGGGCCGTTTCGTTCTGAAAATCTGCCGGGGTGACTACGCCGCGGTTGAACTCCAGGCTCAGCATGCGGCCCTCAACAACTTGGGTACGCATGCCGGCTTGCGCGTGCCCAAGGTCATCCAGACCGTGAAAGGCGAGGAGTTGCTGACGGTCAACCTCGATGGCCAAACCCTGCACCTGCGGCTGTTGGACTACATCGACGGCCAACCCCTGACGCATCTGCCCCACCTGAGCCGCACCGTGATCGAAGGCTTTGGTGAGCTGTGCGGGCAGATGAGCCTCGCACTGGCAGGGTTTGAGCACCCGGGCCTGGAGCGCACCCTGCAATGGGACCCGCGCCACGCCCAGGCATTGATCATCCACCTGCTGGCGACCTTGCCCGACCTGCCGCACCGTGCCGCATTGGAGCAGGTGGCCAGGCAGGTCGAGGCGCATGTGCAGCCGTTGGCGGCACGCCTGCCCTGGCAAGCGGTGCACATGGACATCACCGACGACAACGTGATGTGGCAGCGTGATGCCCAGCGGCACTGGCGTATACAAGGCGTGATCGATTTCGGCGATCTGGTGCTCACCTGGCGAATTGCCGATCTGTCGGTGACCTGCGCGGCGCTGTTGCACCATGCCGACGGTGATCCGTTTGCCCTCTTGTCGGCGATCCAGGCCTTTCGCGCGGTCACGCCCTTGCGGCGAGAAGAGTTAGAGGCGCTGTGGCCGTTGATCGTCGCTCGCGCGGCAGTGTTGGTGCTCAGCAGTGAGCAGCAGCAACGCCTGGACCCGGATAACGCTTATCTAAAGAAAAACGCCGAACACGAGTGGGAAATTTTCGATATCGCCACGTCGGTGCCCTTTGAACTCATGCAAGCGGCGATTCTGCGCAGCGTCGGCGAAACATTACCGCCCGTCGCCATCCAAGACTTCGCGCCTTTATTGCCAGGCTTGGTGGGGCGCGAGTTCGCGCTGATCGACCTGGGCGTACTCAGCCCGCATTTCGAGGCTGGCAATTGGGAGACTCCCGGCATAGATCGACGCTTGCTGGATGAAGCGGCGACGGTGCATGGGCTGGCGGCCAGTCGTTACGGGCAATACCGCTTGTCGCGCACCCGTCCCGACAGTGCGGTGGAGCCCGAGACCTTTCCCCTGCATGTCGAGCTGCATCTGCCCCACGGCACGGTTTTGGAGGCGCCCTTTGCGGGAACGCTGCGCGAAGGCACCGACGGCTTACTGTGTTTGCATAGCAGTGGGCTGAGCCTGCGCCTGTGGGGCGTGCGCACATCACTCAAGCCCGGCGCAACGCTGGTCAAAGGGCAGGTGCTGGGCGAGGTTCATGCGCCGTTGACCGTGCAGTTGTGCCGCGCCGACCTTGAACCGCCACTGTTCTGCACACCTTCCCGGGCGTTGGCGTGGCAGGCATTGTGCCCGTCACCCGCGGCGCTGTTGGGCCTGGCCTGTGATGCTGAGTCGGAACTGGACCCAGAGGCCCTGCTGGCCCGGCGTGATGCCAGCTTTGCCCGCTCCCAGAAGCACTACTACGCCGACCCGCCGCGTATCGAGCGTGGCTGGCGTAACCACCTGATCGATATGCAGGGCCGATCCTACCTCGACATGCTCAACAACGTGGCCGTGCTGGGCCATGGCCACCCGCGCATGGCTGAAGTGGCAGCGCGGCAGTGGTCGTTGCTCAACACCAACTCGCGGTTTCACTATGCGGCAATTGCCGAGTTCTCCGAGCGCCTGCTGGCGTTGGCGCCGGAGGGCATGGACCGGGTGTTCCTGGTCAACAGCGGCACCGAGGCCAATGACCTGGCGATTCGCCTGGCCTGGGCCTACAGCGGCGGGCGCGACATGCTCAGCGTGCTGGAGGCCTATCACGGTTGGTCGGTGGCGGCGGATGCCGTGTCCACGTCGATTGCCGATAACCCCCAGGCCTTGAGCAGCCGCCCGGATTGGGTGCACCCAGTGACCGCGCCCAATACCTACCGCGGTGAGTTCCGAGGGCCGGACAGCGCGCCGGACTATGTACGAAGCGTGGAGCATAACCTGGCGAAAATCGCCGCGAGCCAGCGTCAATTGGCCGGGTTCATCTGTGAGCCGGTGTACGGCAATGCCGGCGGCATCTCCCTGCCAGCGGGTTACCTGCAACAGGTATATGGCTTGGTCCGTGCCCAGGGTGGCGTGTGCATCGCCGACGAAGTGCAGGTGGGTTACGGCCGCATGGGGCATTTCTTCTGGGGGTTTGAACAGCAGGGAGTGGTGCCCGACATCATCACCATGGCCAAAGGCATGGGCAACGGCCAACCGTTGGGCGCAGTGATCACCCGCCGAGAAATTGCCGAGGCGCTGGAGGCCGAGGGTTACTTCTTCTCGTCATCCGGAGGCAGCCCGGTCAGCTGCCGGATCGGCATGGCAGTGCTGGACGTGATGGAAGAGGAAAAACTGTGGGAAAACGCCCAAGTGGTAGGCGGGCACTTCAAGGCGCGACTGGAGGAATTGATCGACCGCCATCCACTCGTCGGTGCTGTACACGGTTCGGGATTCTATCTGGGCCTTGAACTGGTGCGTGATCGCCATACCCTCGAACCTGCGACCGCAGAAACCGCCTTGTTGTGTGATCGTCTGCGTGAGTTAGGGATTTTCATGCAGCCCACCGGGGATTACCTGAATATCCTCAAGATCAAGCCGCCGATGGTCACTTCCCGGCGCAGCGTGGATTTCTTTGTGGACATGCTGTCGAAAGTGCTGGATGAGCAACTGTGATTTGTCGATGGTTATCGGCTATTTTTTGCATATCGGAGCACCTATCATGTTTTTAGGCTGTTAAAGCCGATTTTTATCCATTATAAAGTTGCCTTTCACCCTATTCGGAGCCCTGATCGCCATGACCACCTTGCACAGTACACCTCGCGCCGATGGCTTTCACATGCCTGCCGAATGGGCGCCCCAGACCCAGACCTGGATGATCTGGCCCGAGCGCCCAGACAACTGGCGCCTGGGCGGCAAGCCTGCGCAGGCGGCCCATGTGGCGGTGGCCAAGGCCATCGCGCGTTTTGAGCCGGTGACTGTCGCGGTTTCCGCCGGCCAGTATGAAAACGCCCGTGCCCGCCTGGACGTACCCAATATCCGCTTGGTGGAAATGTCCAATGACGACGCCTGGGTTCGCGACACCGGCCCGACTTTCGTGATCAACGGCAGTGGTGAAGTACGGGGTGTGAACTGGGACTTCAACGCCTGGGGTGGGTTTGACGGCGGCCTGTATTCGCCGTGGAACCGCGATTCCCAGGTGGGAGGCAAGATTCTCGAGATGGAGCGCGCACCGCGTTACCGCACTGAAGGCTTTGTGCTTGAAGGCGGCTCGATTCATGTCGACGGCGAAGGCACCCTGATCACCACCGAAGAATGCCTGTTGAACCGCAACCGCAACCCGCACCTTGATCGTGCGGCCATTGAGGCGGTGCTCAGCGATAACCTGGCTGTGGATAAGATCATCTGGCTGCCGGATGGCCTTTTCAACGACGAAACCGACGGCCATGTGGATAACTTCTGCTGCTACGTGCGCCCGGGCGAAGTGCTGTTGGCCTGGACCGATGACCCGCAAGACCCGAACTACCCACGCTGCCACGCAGCCATGGATGTGCTGCAAAGCAGCACCGACGCCCGGGGCCGCTCGTTCATCGTGCATAAAATGCCGATCCCGGGCCCGTTGTATGCCACTGAGGAGGAATGCGCCGGGGTAGACCTGGTTGACGGCAGCCAGGAGCGTAATCCGACCGTGCGGTTGGCCGGTTCCTACGTCAACTTCCTGATCGTCAACGGCGGCATCATCGCGCCGAGTTTCGATGACCCGTTGGACGACCAGGCCAAGCAAATCCTGCAGAACCTCTTCCCACAGCATGAAGTGGTGATGGTGCCGGGCCGCGAACTGTTACTGGGTGGGGGCAATATCCATTGCCTGACCCAACAGCAGCCAGCCCCGCAGCGAAAGTGAGTGCAGTTGTAACAGTGCCTTGATGGCGTACGAGCACTGCGCCATTGCAGTGCTCCCCGCAAGCCCGCGACCCAGCCCGGTCGCGGGCTTTTTCATGCCTGTATGCCAATGAACAGGGCACATTGGCATAGCTCTTGTATCGCTGGGGTTACAGTGGCCCATGGGGGATGACCGCGCAGTTCTGTCACAAACCTTGAGTAAGTTAGCCGCTCACGCAGCAGGAGAGAGCGCTGAAATGAATGCCGATGTCCACCTGATGAACACGCGTACGTTCCACCCTTTGCGGGTCGACGGAGAGGCCATCCATGCGCTGGCGCTTTGGTTGAAGGCAAACGGCTCGCGACAGGTCAGGCAAGCGCCTGACTTGCGCAGCGTGATGAGTGAGCGCTACCCGGTGGGGTTGTTCACGGAGGATGAGGTGCAGGCGTTGTGCGAGTTGATGAGCAACTGACAGAACGCCGAAATCTAAATGTGGGAGCTGGCTTGCCTGCGATAGCGGCGTATCAGCCGACAGAGGGGATGCTGGCCCACCGCAATCGCAGGCAAGCCAGCTCCCACACAAACCGTATTTTCACATGAGCTATGTCAGAAGCTGTAGGTGCCGGTGACCACCAGGCTTCGCGGCTCACCCGGTTGAATCTGCGCCGCACTGGTCGCCGAGGCGTAGTAGTTTTTGTCGGCGATATTGTTCAGTGCTGCCCGCACGTCCCATTCTTTCTGACGGAACCCGGCCAGCGCGTCCCAGCGGCCATAACCCGGCAATACCACAGTGTTGAGGTTGTCGGCATAACGATCACCCACCAGGGTTAAACCGGTCTCCGCGTACCAGCCCATCTGCGGTTTCCAGGTGATGAACAGGCTGGCGTTGCGCTTGGCCACATCGCTGATACGTTTGCCTTCAAAGCCATTGTTGTCCTTCTCGACCTTGGCGTCCTGCAGGCCTACGCCGCCGCGCACATACCAGTTGTCGACGATCTTGCCGGTGGCGGTCAGCTCCACGCCCCGTGAGCGTTGCTCGCCGGTGAGCAGGGTAATGGTGCGGTCCAGCGGGTCGGTGGTGCGGCGGTTGTAGAGTTCCAGTTCGTACACGGCCAGGGTGGTGCTCAGGCGCTCGTCGAACCAGTCACTCTTCACGCCGATTTCCTTTTGCTTGGTCAGCTCCGGACTCAGGTCGTTGGCGTTGCCGGTGGCGTTCGGCGTAATGCCGATCAGGCCGCCGCCGGCTGGCGAGAAGGTCTTGCTCCACGAGGCATAGAACGAGTGGTGCTCCAGAGGCGTCCACACCAGGCCGACGCGTGGGCTGGTGCTGTGGCTTTTCACGTTCTGTTGGATGTCGAGCAGCTTGTTGGTGGTGTCCACTTCGAAACGGTCGTAGCGCAGCCCGCCCAGCAGTTGCCACTGGTCGTTCAGGCGCAGTTGGTCCTGCACGTACAGGGCGCGGCTTTCGACTTCGGTGTGGTTGTTACTCGACAATCGCATGCTCCCGGTGTGGCTCAGGCGGCGATTGGGCTGGTTGAGGTCCAGGCTCGGCACTGTCCTGCCATCCCGAGCGGAGTACAGCTTCGGATCGCGGCGCTGGCTGCCCAGCTCAATGCCGGTGAGCAAGCGGTGTTCCAGGCCAAAGGTGTCGAAACCGCCTTCCAGCTCCAGGTTGTTGAACACGTTGCGGGTGGTCAGGTCCTGCTGCCAGTGTTGGCGGGTGACGCTGTTGGTTTTCGGGTCATAGCCGGTCTGGTAGGTATTGTCGAAATCACTGTCGAGCTTGAACACGCCGAGGGTGTGGCGCAGTTGCCAGTCGGCGTTGAGCTCGTAGGCGAGTTTGGAACGCAGGGACTGAGACTTATCGTCGATGTAATCGCCGTGATCAAAGTAGGTGGTGCTGCGGCTCACATCCGCGGGGCGCCCGTTGACGCCCGGAATGCCACGGTCTGGGGTGCGGTTGTAACGGCTGTATTCGTATTGCACCAGCCAGTTCAGCTCTGGAGTGAGCTGCCAGCTCATCGACGGCGCGAACAACTGGCGGTTGCCACTGACGCCATCGCGAAAGCTGTTGTTGTCTTGGTTGCCCATGTTCAGGCGCAGGCTGATGGTGTCGGTGGGGTCGGTGCTCAGGTCGGCATACAGGCTGCGCAAATCGTTGCTGCCGCCTTGGGCTTCGATACTGGACTTTTGCCCTGGGGTGGGCATTTTGCTCACCCGGTTGACGATCCCGCCCTGGCCACCTCGCCCGTAAAGCACGGCGGCCGGCCCCTTGAGCACTTCGATACGCTCGATGTTATGCAGGTCGCGCACGTACTGGCTGTCGTCGCGAATGCCATCCAGATAGAAGTCATTGCTGGCGTCGAAGCCGCGTATGCGCAGGCTGTCAAAACGTGTATCCGCTCCGCTGCTGACGTTGGGGATACCGCTCAACGCCTGGCCCAGGTCGTTGGTGCCATAGGAGCGCAGGCTTTCGGTTTTGACTGAGTCGATCGCCTGGGGCACATAGCGAACAGCTGTCGCGGTGCGTGTGGCGGTGCTGGTCTCTTTGACCCGTGGGTCGTCTTCGTCTGCTTCCACGCTGATCGAGGTTTCGGGCAAGACCGTGGCCGCACCGGCAAAACCAGCAGACAGCAGAACAGAGAGCCCTAGGGAGAGGGGCGTCAGGCGAGGGGCAGGCATGGGAGTGTATCCAAATGATGTGGCAGGAAAATGATGCGCGAATGGTAATGCTTTGCATTTGCGCGTGTTATCTATTCCCTAACGCCTGCCCTGTCGGATTTGTTACTTAATGTGTTTTGCGGGGGATTCAAGGCGCTTTTCAGGCTTTCATCCCCGCGCCTCCCCTCGCCGCTTAGACGAATATCGCCTAAATACAGACGATTCACGAAATTGACACATAGTTCAACGCCCGCATAGGATTGCGCCCAACGCCTGTGGCTAACCACCATGACTAATCCAATAAAAAAAGGCCTGCGGCAGTTCAGTCGTCCGCGGGCCTTCTTTTTGCCGGCAAAGTCGACACCAGAAAAAGCAATAGGAGCCTGGTGTCACAGCGCGTACTCAACCCGTAATAAGGAATATAAGAAAATGTTGAAGCAACGGATGAGTCTGATCGCTCTGGGGATTTTGAGCGCATCGACAGCAATGGCAAACGACCAGGAGCAATCCAAGGGTTTCGTTGAAGACAGCCACCTGAACATCGCAGCACGTAACGCTTACATCAGCCGTGACTACAAAAACGGCAAGCAGGACAAAGCTGAATGGGGCCAAGGCTTCATCGGCAAGTTCGAGTCCGGCTTCACCCAAGGCACCGTCGGTGTGGGTGTGGATGTGATTGGTCAATACGCTATCCGCCTGGACGGTGGTAAAGGTCGCGCTGGTGCCGGCGGTATCGACTTCTTCAAGCAGGGCAACGGCACTCTTGATGACAACGGCAAGCCAAACCCAGGCTCGGCACCACACGACCTGGCCAAAGGCGGCGCTGCCGTGAAGTTCCGCGTTTCCAACACGGTACTCAAGTACGGTGATCAGTTCCCGGCTGTGCCTGTGCTGCAGTACGACAACTCTCGCCTGTTGTCGGAAACCTACACCGGTACTTCGATCGTCTCCAAAGAGATCGCCGGTCTGCAATTGGACGCGGGTCATTTCACCAAAGAAGCGCGCAAGAGCATGGAAGGCACCGACAGCGGCCGCCTGAAAAGCATCGACTATATCGGTGGTAGCTACAAATTCACCGAAAGCCTGTCGGCTGCCCTGTACGCCTCCGACATGCAGGACGTGTTGAAGAAGCAATACGTCAACGTCAACTACGTGCTGGCCTTGCCGCAGCAGCAGTCGCTGACGTTTGACTTCAATGGCTACAAGACCAAGCTGGATCGCAGCTTCGCCTTGGAAAACCAAAAAGACGCTGACGCTCGCGACAACAAAATCTGGAGCCTGGGCGCTACGTGGGCCGTGGGCCCGCACAGCTTCACCATCGCTCACCAGCGCAGCACCGGTGACACCGGCTACCTGTACGGCGGCTACCGCAACGCTGGCGGCATCGGCGACGGCGGCAATACCATCTTGCTGGCCAACTCCTACTGGTCCGACTTCAACGGCAAGGACGAGCGCTCCTGGCAAGCAGGTTACGGCATCGACTTCGCCACCTTCGGCGTACCGGGCCTGACCTACAACATTGCCTACGTGCGCGGTACCAACATCGACGACGGCACCAACCGTGGCGATGGTACCGAGCGTGAAATCTGGAACCAGTTCAAGTACGTCGTACAGAGCGGCCCAGCCAAAGACCTGAGCCTGCGTGCTCGCGCCTCGTGGTTGCGCGTTTCCAATAACGCCAGCGAGTACAACGTAGGCGGTAACGAAATCCGTCTGTTCGCCGACTACCCGATCAACGTTTTCTAATTGATCGAATGTCGTGCCTGATGCCAGGCCATAAAAAACCCCGACTGGTTCGGGGTTTTTTATGCCTGGAGGCTGCCACCTAGGCCTTGATTGGGGCGAGCTTCTTGCAGTTTTCCTTGCGTGTCGGGTACTGCTCGCACTTGCGCAACACCGTTTGTACCTGCTGCGCATTCTGCAGTTGCTGGTTGGCCAACAGCTTCTCGGTAATAAACAGTTCTTCCGAGCCCAGGTTGCGTTCTGCCTTGTCGATCATCGCCAGTGCTGATTGCCCGTCACCCCGCTTGAGGTGGTAGCTGATCATCAAGTCATAGGTGGAAGGCCCGGCCAGGGACCAGTCCTTGATCGCCTGCAACTCTTTCACCGCTTCGCTGTTTTTGCCCTGGGCCAGGCGCACGGTATAGGCGGTGCGCCGAATGCTCGGCTGGTCTTTTACCGGCGAAGCCAGGGCCTTGCGGATGAAAGCGTCAGCGTCTGGCACCTTGTTTTTCTCCAGGGCATCAATCGCGAAGTACGCGTCTTTATAGCCCTGCATAGCTTTCGCCACTTGGGGCGTGCTCTTCATTTTCGACCAGCTTTGTGGGTTGACTCGGGCGCGGCGTTCCTGGCGATATTCGCGTTGCAGGTACTGGCGCAACTCGGTGTCGCGGTCCATGGCCGACATATGTGAGCGGTTGAAATATTGGCTGGTCGCGGTGAGGCCGGTGGTCAAGCCATCCTTGACCAGCACATCCAGCTCTTTGGTGAACTGGTTGAGATTGAACTGCTGCAGCGAATCCTGCATGGCATTCTTGCGCGCGGTGAGGAACCCCGTGAGCAAGGGCTTCTGCTTGCCCTGGAAGTCGTTGAGGCGCTCCAGGCTATGGGTGGCGGCTCGCGGCGCGTAACCGGCGCGGATCATCAAGTCGGTGCCCAGCAAGTCGGCCTGGTCTTCCTGGCTGCGGCCCCAGGCGGTGCTCCAAACTTGGTCGGAAAAGGTATTGGCCAGTGCGGTGTACAGCACGGTGTTACCGATGGTCTTCTGGGTGCCGGCTGGGTCTTTACTGAACAGTTTCATCGTACCGGAGCTGCGGTCCACGCCCGTATCGGCAGCCATGGTGGCCAAGGCGACCGTGGAGGCTACGGTGGTGAACATGTCTTTCTGCTGCTGGAAAGCGGCCATGCGGTCATGGTGATGCAGCAGTACGTGGCTCGTTTCATGGCCCAGCATCGCGGCGATTTCATCTTCACTGGCGACGTTGTCCAGCATGCCCAGCGGCACGAACAGATTGCCGTAAGGGTCTGCCGACGGCCCGAAGCCGTAGCTGTCGGTGATCTTCACCTGCAGCGGCGGCAACTCCCCCGGCCAGCCCTTGGACAAGCGCGTGACAATGCCCTGCAAGTAGCCTTGCAGCATCGGGATATCCACCAGGTTCTGCTGACGCGCTTCAGCGGCTGGCACCGCACGCCCGTCGTAGCTCAGGCGCTGTTTGCTCTGGCGTTGCGGGTCGAGCTTGTAATACTGGCGTACGTCGCTGTTATCCACGTAATGGCCCTGAACCCGGGACTGGGTCGAGGGCCCCACCAGGTTCAGGAACGCCTGGTCTGCGCCTTTCAAGGTGGCGCAACCACTGAGCACCGAACTGGCCAACAGGCTGGCTGCTACTAGATATCCCTTCACCGCAACGCTCCTTTTTATTGATTGCAGCCGGCACCAAAACCGATGGTGGAGTTGTTGCGGCTGTCCTTGGCCTGGCTTTTGGTCAGGCCCTGGCAGGGCAGGTCCACGACGTTCAGCGGCGGCTCGATGCGCAGGTCCATGGTGTCCAGCCAGACCTTCTGGCCTGCCAGTTCCACCTGCACCAGCTCCAGCGCCTGGTTGTACTGCAACACCGGCAGGGGCTGGGTGGGCGCGTCCTTTTTCGCCAGCTCACGTTGTTGCTTGCCCTGCTCGTCCAGCACTGTCACCGGGTCGGCGAGGAACGCCTTGATACTGTGGGTTTCTGCCCAGGCGCCCTGGGTGAAGAGGGCGGCGAGCAAGACGATGAGGCTTCTGTTCATCCTTGGTTTCCTTGAGTCAGATAGCAGAGCGGCGCACTCAGCGATCGCGGTCGAAGAAGGCTTCGATCCGCTCGCTGAACAGCACCAACGACAGCAACACAATGCCCAGCACGTTGACCGGGGTGATGTCATTGAGGCTCAGCAATACACTGATCCCCGCCAACATCGACATCACCAACAGCCACGACGGGCACGGCGAGGTAAAAAACCAGATTTCCTGGCGCCGCCAACGGCTCCAGGGGCGATGGCCCGCCAGGCGACGTGCGTGCAGCGCCTTGAGCACGGCGATCAACGCCAGCAGCCCGAGCTCCAGCAGGTCCAGCCAATTGAACGGCAGGTGGGGGAAGTTGGCCGGTTCGTGGTCGTAGTCCATGCCCGCATTGATCAGGTTGTCCAGCGCCATGGCATGCAGGTAAACGCCAGGGAGTTGGCCGTGTACCGGCGACTCCACCAAGTCCCCGGTAGAGGCGATATTGGCGCCCACCAGCACCAGGCGGTCGCGCAGCAACTCGGCGACCAGTGCCTGGTCGTCGGGGTCGCTGACCTCCAGGTCACTGGCCGACAACGTCAGCGTATAAGGGCAGCGCGCCTGGGCCGAATCATCGAGCTTCCAGAACACCGCCTGAAAGAACTGCGCCACCCCATCCAGCAAAAAATGCCGTGCCGGCGCGCAGTGGCGGATATCGGCAATACGCGCCTGCTCGGGCGCCAGCTTCAGCCCCCATTGCACCGCGATGGG
The DNA here is from genome assembly GCF_009935965.1 of Pseudomonas sp. L13. Classification (NCBI taxonomy): domain Bacteria; kingdom Pseudomonadati; phylum Pseudomonadota; class Gammaproteobacteria; order Pseudomonadales; family Pseudomonadaceae; genus Pseudomonas; species Pseudomonas sp. L13. Next base: position 92,660 of record NZ_QODJ01000005.1, on the reverse strand, counting down.
TTGGCGCTGCGCAGCGGTTTGCGCATCCACCGGCGGCTGCTTGCAGTGCTGCGTGGCACAGAACACCCGGTACAGCGACATGGCAGGCGTTTCCATCAGCCCTGCCTGTGTCTGCATCGCCAGTGGATACTTGTCATCCACTCCTTCCCACACCACCAGGGCCGGCTGGCTCACCTGCATAAACGGCGCCAGCGTATTCGCCTGGCCCGCCTCTGCACGCGTCAACCCCGTATTGGCCAGCCACAGCGGGATGCCTTGGCGTTGATAACGCTCAAACACATTCGCCAGCAACTGACTGCCCCTGGTCGGGTCGCCCAACGAGTGGTCGTGGCTATAAAGCAAATCCACAAACACCTCCTGGGGCTTGTACGCGAGCAAGCGCTTGAACAACTTGCTCTGCTCGCCATAAGGCATGGGCCATGAGCTGTTATTGCGCATCAGGTAGGCATCATCGATCAACACCACCGCCACCCGCTGCTGCCCAAGGCTCGGGTAGTGGCTGGCGAACATACGATTGAGCCACTGCGCCGACGCCTTGTCGCTGGAACTGGCCAGGCCGAAAGGATCAAGAATCGCCAGCAACACGATGATGACCGCCAGCCAATAGCGGCGGTATTTGAACAGCGGGGGTTTGGACAACATCCATGTCTCGATAAAAACGCAAGCAAGGCGGGGTTTTTAACGGAGTGGGGAGGGGGTGTCAATTGGAAAAGTGGCTAAGTGCCATATCGCTATGGGCGCATGGATCGTCGTTCGCAAAAAAGCCCTGGCCTATTCAGGGCAGGGCTTTCCTGTGTGGGAGCTGGGCTTGCCCGCGATGACCATAGGTATCTACACAACTTTGGTGCGACGCTGGACCTGTGGCGAGGGAGCTTGCTCCCGTGACGGCCGGATAGCCGACGCTGTTCTAACTGACGCATCGCGATCCAAATGTGGGAGCTGGCTTGCCTGCGAAGACGGCCTGCCAGCCGACCGGTATATTTGATTTGACCGAGTACATATCCATTATTTAGGTAACGGCCACTTAGGGTTCCGCCCTGACGGCGGCTCACTTTCGAAAAGCGCGAAAGTAAGCAAAGCGCTCTTGCCCCACCACTCGGCACCTCGCCTAGGCTCGGTGTGCCCGTAATCCGCCAGTGATTTGGGGGGCCGCCGCCACGCGCCATCCATGGCGCGGGGCGGCTAAACCGGCATCCCTGCCGGTTTACCCCCCAAATCCCTGCCGAATTCCGGCCAGCGTGGTTTGACGGGGCGCCTAAGATCAAGATCAAAAGCAGATCAAGAGCCAGATCAAGAGCGGCTCGCTTCGCATCGTGGTTACCGTCGGCTGCTACAACCTAAAAAATTGTGTAGATACCTATGCCGCGATGACATCAGCCCGCGCACCACACGACTTCTGCTAAGGAGCCTGCATCAAATCGGGTTCTCAGGCCCGGTCGCGGAATTGGCTGACGGTTGCAAGGGTAACTTGATGGGGAGTGGGGAGCAGTCGGGAAAATGGATCTGTCCCTTTTAGCCTCAAGGCCTTCAATAATGATTGTTACTGCCTCGTCACAAAGGAAAGCCTGCAATGGCAGGCTCAGACTCGCTTTTTCGCCGTGTCGTAAATTTCGCTATCACGACGAGCTCCGACAGCAATGCAGAACCTCGATTCTCTTTCCATCGACCCGGTAGACGATTCGAGTGTCGCCCGTTCGGATTCTGCGACACCCAGCCAGGCTGCCACTTAAAGGTTTACCGCTTTTGTCAGGCTCGCCGTTTTCAACCCTGTCTTCAATCACATCAAGGATCCGGTTTGCCGCAGCAGAACCAAGCTTATCGAAGTCTTCTTCTGTATCCGGGTGGTATATGACGCTCCAAACCATTGAAAATCCTTAGTCTTTTTTGGCGTACCTGGCCCGCATATCAGCGTGGGAAATAGCGTTTTTTAGGTCGAAATTCGCCAACCGATCACGTGCCGTCGCTTCAATACGAAGGTCTTCAAGCTCATCAAGCATCTCTTGATAAGCCTGGACATTTACGATGACTGCTGCGGGCTCATTGTCTTTGAATACAACCAGACGATCGGTGGTGCGGCTCGATACCTCTTTGAGCTTCGCACTGAACCCTCGAACCATCGCGGTAACCGATACGGCCTGATCAGCTCGCTCAAGCAACGCTGCCATGACTGTCACTCCATACAAAACAGACATTGAAACACAGGAATGCATACAATAAAGCGCTAAATCCTATGCGTTTAAGTACGCTTTGTATTGCGCAATACATCACGCTATTCAACCATCAGATGAATGTGTTTCTGTGCGAAACGTCGCTGTTTTCCTGTCGCCAAGGTTGCAGGCCCGCCATGGCGGCCACGCGCAGGGAGAATATTAATGTCGCAGAAACAACAAAGCCCCCACATTTCTGTGGAGGCTTTGTTTTGTATGGTGCCGGCACCAGGAGTCGAACCCGGGACCTACTGATTACAAGTCAGTTGCTCTACCAACTGAGCTATACCGGCGTGTTAGGGCGACGATTATAGCGATTGGAAAGGTTCTGTAAACCCCTGAATTCTGACTATTTTTGCAAAGTCAGAGGTTTCTCGCGATTAGGGCGTTTTCCCCGTGTCTTCACCGGTTGAAAAGAACGCCCAAAGTTCGGGTCCAGCTCGCGCAGCAGACCATGACCAATAGGTTTCGGACCCCCTCGTAACCTGATGCCCAACGAGCTTTAACCCCTGCCGAACACGGCAAAACAGCCCACATAAAGCGCCCGTTATGCGCCGAGCGCCAGATGCTTATGCACAATCGGTTGGTAACAGCTGTCACGAAACAGCCATTTTGTGCAGCAGTTCTCAACACGCTGCAACTGCCTGTTTTGTGTGCATTTTATTTTGTGAACAAAAAATGACCAGGTTGGCTTTTGGCGTGAAGTGCCGATATCTAGGGCCTCTGTAAACTATTCATCAACAGAGTTATCCACAGGGCACGTGTAGGCATTTTTGCCCTTTATTCGCGCTCGGCCAGCACCATCAGGTTGCGCGGGGTCAACGATGGTTCGCAGAAGCTGCCGACCTCGACGTTGTAGCCCTGTTCCACCATGAACAGTGCACGGTCCAGCACCAGCCACAGTTCTAATGGGCGTCGAAACAGGCCTCTCACCAACTCCAGGTTGCGCACTTCGGCCAGGCGCTGCCAGCCGTGGGCTTCCAGTGCCGGCCAGTCCTGTTCGCCTGTGGATAAGCCTTTGAGGCTTGCCAATTCCTGGCAATAGTCGGCAAACGGTTTGTCCAGCCAACTGGCGGGCAAGGAGGGTGTTGGCAGGTAGTCGTCGCAGCCACGCAGTTGACGTTGAAGTTGGTCAAAGCCCAGGCGCCGGGCCATGGAGGTGTCTCTTTGTTGGCGTACGCGGTTGCCGGCGGTGACGGTTTCGCTCAGGGGCAGGCCCAGGTCATCAATCGACAGCTGTAGCAATGAGGCGCGCCCGGCGGCGGAAAGGGCCTGATAACTGTCGGCGGTGATGCGGTTGTAGCAGCAGGGCGCCAATGCCAGTTGTTTGCAGCCGGCGGCGCTGGCCAGTTGCAGCAGGCGCACATGCAGGTCGCCGCAGGCGTGCAGGGCGACGGGGGTGTGTTCGGGCTGGATGGCAACGTCTGCCATTACGTCTTGGAGGTGATGGGTTGCGGGCAGGCCGTGGCGATCGCTCAAGGCTTGGCCGGAGGCGATCAGGGCGGGGTCGTATTCCAAGCAGGTCAGATGTTGGCCGGGTTGCAGCAGGCGACGGCCGAGGTGGCCTTTACCGGCGCACCAGTCCAGCCAGTGGGCGGGCGTTTGGGTAAAGCTCAGCGCGGCGCCGAAGGCTTCGATCTGTTGCCATTTGCGCCCGGGCACGTCGACATTCAGGCGATGGCGAGCGGGTTCAAGGGTATGTGTGGGCAACTTATCCACAGTGCCGAGGCGCTGCGCGTCAGCGGCCAGTTGTGGAAAAGGTGCCGGTGCGGGCAGGTGGTGAGGTTGGTTGTGACTGGCTTCGGCTTCGGCCAGCGAGCGCTGGCGCAGCCATTGGGATAACGCAGGGTGCGCGGTTTCCCACGGCAACTGCAACTGGGTAAAGGGCCGTGGTCGCCACAGCCCTTGGTGTTCGATCAGGAATGCATCCAGTGCCTGGAAGCGTGCCTCAACGTCCTTGGCATGCATCGACGCGCAGCCATTTTTCCAACAGTTTGAAGCCGCGCACCAGCACGTAGGCCATCAGCAGGTAGAACAGTCCGGCGGCGAAGAAGATCTCGACCGGCAGGTAGGTGCGGGCAATGATGGTGCGCGCCATGCCGGTCAGTTCCAGCAGGGTCACGGTGCTGGCCAGGGCGCTGGCCTTGAGCATCAGGATCACTTCGTTGCTGTAGGCCGGCAGGCCGATGCGCGAGGCGCGGGGCAGGATGATGTAGAACAGCGTCTTGGGCTTGGACATGCCCAGAGCGCGCGCCGCTTCGATTTCACCCGGCGGGATGGCCTGGATCGCGCCGCGCAGGATCTCGGCAATGTAGGCGGCGGTGTGCAGGGTCATGGTGGCGGTGGCGCACCAGAACGGGTCGCGCAGGTACGGCCACATGAAGCTGTTGCGCACGGCATCGAACTGCGCCAGGCCGTAATACACCAGGAACAACTGCACCAGCAGCGGTGTGCCACGGAAGAAGAAAATGTAGCCATAGGGCAGGGCGCTCACGTACCAGCGGCGCGAAGAGCGGGCGATGCCCAGCGGGATAGCCAGCAGCAGGCCGGCGATCACGGCGATTGCCACCAGCTCCAGGGTCAGGGTGGCGCCCTGGGCCAACTTCGGCAGCCACTTGATGATCACGGCCCAGTTCAGGCCCAGGTCAAAGTGCGATAGCCAGCTGTAGTCGCCGCTCATTGGGTGCTCCTTGCAAAGCCGCGGGCGGCGCGTTTTTCCAGGAAGTGCATGCTGGTCATCGCCAGTACGGTCAGGCCCAGGTACATGAATGCGGCGACCATGAAGAAGGTGAAGGGTTGCTTGGTCACGGTCACGCCGATCTGCGCGTGGCGCATGATTTCTTCCAGGCCGATTACCGACACCAGCGCGGTGTCTTTCATCAGGATCATGAACAGGTTACCCAGGCCCGGCAGGGCGATGCGCCACATCTGCGGCATGATCAGCCGGGTGAAAATCCGAAACTTCGACAGCCCCAACGCCACGCCGGCTTCGCGGTGGCCCTTGGGGATGGCGAGGATCGCGCCGCGGAACACTTCCGTTGCGTAGGCGCCGAAGCACAGGCCCAGGGCGATGACGCCGGCGGCGAAGGCACTCAGCGACAGGTCGGGGTTGCCGAAGAACTCACCGAGCGCACGCATCAGGTTGACGGTGCCGAAGTAAATCAGCAGCACCCACAGCAGCTCGGGAATACCGCGCACGATGGTCGAATAAGCGCCGCCCAGCCATTGCAGCGGCTTGTACGGCGAAGTTTTGGCCAAGGCGCCGGCGAGGCCCAGCACCAGCCCCAGGCACAGGGCCGTGAGCGCCAGTTTGACGGTCATCAGCGCGCCGGCGGCGAGGGCCGGGCCGAATCCGTAGAGATCGAAATTCATGGTGTTTTCATATCGCGGCAGGCATTGCTAAAAGCCGGCGCGCTCGCATGAGCGCGCCGGGCAGGCCGTTTCAGATCATTCGATGCTGAACGGGAAGTACTTGTCGTTGATCTTCTTGTAGGTGCCGTCTGCCTTGATCTCTGCCAGGGCTTTGTTCAGGCGCTCGCGCAGCGGGTCGCCTTTGCGTACGGCGATACCGATCTTGTCGCTTTCTACAACGGGGTCGCCTTTGAATTCATAGGCCGAACCGTCTTTGCTCTTGAGCCATTCGTACTGCACGTACTTGTCAGCCAGGATGCCGTCGAGGCGACCGGAGGTCAGGTCGAGGTAGGCGTTTTCCTGGGTGTCGTAGAGCTTGGCTTCGGTGTCTGGCAGCTTGTCTTCCAGGTAGGTACCGGCCAGCGTTGCGCGCTGTGCACCGATGACCTTGCCTTTGAGGTAAGTGGCGTCGGTCTTGAAGTCTGCCGTGGCTTTGGGCGCAATGAACTGCAGCTTGTTGGAGTAGTACGGGTCGGTGAAGTCAACCGCCTGCTTGCGCTCATCGGTGATCGACAGCGAAGACACCAGGAAGTCGAACTTCTTGGCGTTCAGGGCCGGGATGATGCCGTCCCAGTCGGACACATACACTTCGCACTTCTCGACTTTCATCTTGGCGCACAGGGCGTCGCCGATGTCTTTGTCGAAGCCGACAACGTTACCGCTGGCGTCTTTATTGTTGAACGGCGGGTAGGCCGCTTCGATCCCCATTTTCAAGGTTTCTGCCATGGCTGTGGCGCTGAACGCCATCGAGACGGCCGCGGCCAGAAGGAATTTCTTGTAGGTCTGCATGCATGTTGCTCCGTTAGCGGTTGCTGGACATGAATTGTTTGCAGCGCGCCGAAAGCGGGTTTTCAAATACCTGCTGTGGCGATCCTTGCTCCTCGACCAGGCCCTGGTGCAAAAACACCACTTCGCTGGATACCTGACGGGCGAAGCCCATTTCGTGGGTGACCAGCAGCATGGTGCGGCCTTCTTCGGCCAGCGCGCGGATCACATTAAGTACTTCCTGGACCATTTCCGGGTCAAGCGCCGAAGTCGGCTCGTCGAACAGGATGACTTTAGGCTGCATCGCCAGGGTACGCGCAATCGCCGCGCGTTGTTGTTGGCCGCCAGAGAGCTGGGCAGGGTAGGCGTGGCGCTTGTCGGCGATACCGACCTTGGCCAGCAGGGCCTCGGCCACTTCTATGGCTTCGGCCTTGCTCTGGCCGAGCACGCGGCGAGGGGCCTCGATGATGTTGTCGAGGATGCTCATGTGCGGCCACAGGTTAAAGTTTTGAAACACAAACCCGATTTCGCTGCGCAGGCGGTTGATCTGCTTGCCGTCGGCGGCCATCAGTTCGCCGTTTTTCGCGGCCTTGAGCTTGAGTTCTTCGCCGGCCACCAGGATCTGGCCCTGGTGCGGGTTTTCCAGCAGGTTGATGCAGCGCAGGAAGGTGGACTTGCCGGAACCGGAGGAACCCAGGATCGAGATCACATCGCCGTCGCGAGCGGTCAGCGAGATACCTTTGAGTACCTCAAGCTCACCATAGCGTTTATGCAAGTTGCGGATTTCAAGCGCGGGCGTGGCCTGGGCCATGTGCGGTCCTCATTGTGTTCGTTGCGATCTTCGCTGTTGGGCCGCCTTCCTGGCGAGGCGCCAAGCTAGCATAGCGTTTGGATGACAGCCAACAGCGCTGCGGACGGTTAACCGGTGGTCTGCGGCAGGGTGTCGCATCGGCGCAGCAGTGTGTCGCGCCATCAACAACCTACAGACGTTTGACCCGGAAAGATCCACAGGCTTCGCGTAAAAAAGGGCGCGATGGTGCCAGCTTTGGCCGGGTGTTGGAAGGGTTAACCGGGCAAACGGTCCATATCAGCCCGCTTATGGGGCGTCACGTACTTTTTGTGTGTGTTTTTGGTGCATCGATATGCCGTGAATGTGAGTCGCACGGTAACGCTATAGCGGAATGCCATTGTTCTCAATGACTTGCGATAGATGGCGAATTGTCCTACAGCCCCCGCCAACTATGGCTGTGAAACATTTTGGCGCAAATCTTGCGTAAAAAATAAAGAACGCCCTGTTGGATTCTTTTCACGAGAAAGGCTGCAAGCCGGGCGAACCGTTTTCGCAATTCCTCGCAAAGGTGTGTCAATGAGTAGTACGCAAAGCTCCAATGACCTCGAACAGGGGCTCAAACCGCGTCACGTCACCATGCTGTCGATTGCCGGTGTCATCGGCGCCGGTTTGTTTGTCGGCTCCGGCCATGCGATCGCTGCTGCCGGCCCGGCTGTACTGTTGGCCTATGCAGCCGCCGGTACGCTGGTGGTCTTGGTGATGCGCATGCTGGCCGAGATGGCCGTTGCGTCACCGGATACCGGTTCGTTCTCTACCTATGCCGACCGGGCAATCGGCCACTGGGCCGGGTTCACCATTGGCTGGCTGTACTGGTGGTTCTGGGTACTGGTGATTCCGCTGGAAGCCAACGCGGCGGCGACCATCCTGCACGCCTGGTTCCCCGACGTGGCGATCTGGGTGTTCACCCTGGTGATTACCTTGCTGCTCACCGCCACCAACCTGTTCAGCGTGAAGAACTACGGTGAGTTCGAGTTCTGGTTTGCGTTGATCAAAGTCGTGGCCATCGTGGGCTTTGTGATCCTCGGTCTGGCCGCGATCTTCGGCTTTTTGCCCACCAGCCAGGTCAGTGGTGTTTCGCACCTGTTCGATACCCAAGGTTTCATGCCCAACGGCATGGGCGCGGTATTGGCGGCGATCCTGACCACCATGTTCTCGTTCATGGGTACCGAGATTGTCACCATCGCGGCAGCCGAATCGAAGAACCCGGGCCAGCAAATCACCAAGGCCACCAATTCGGTGATCTGGCGGATTGGTTTGTTCTACCTGTTGTCGATCTTCATCGTGGTGTCCCTGGTGCCTTGGAACGATCCGACCCTGGCTGCCGTAGGTTCCTACCAGACTGTGCTTGAGCGCATGGGCATCCCGAATGCCAAGCTGATTGTCGACCTGGTGGTGCTGGTTGCCGTGACCAGCTGCCTCAACTCGGCGCTGTACACCGCCTCGCGCATGCTGTTTTCCCTGGGCCGTCGCGGTGACGCACCGGCCGTGGCCAAGCGTACCAACAAGAGCGGTACGCCTTACTGGGCCGTGTTGCTGTCTACCGGTGCTGCGTTCCTGGCGGTATTCGCCAACTACGTCGCCCCGGCGGCGGTGTTCGAATTCCTGCTGGCCAGCTCTGGCGCCATCGCGTTGTTGGTGTACCTGGTGATTGCCGTGTCGCAGCTGCGCATGCGCCAGAAGCGTACGGCGGCGGGCGAGAAGATCGTCTTCAAGATGTGGCTGTTCCCAGGCCTGACGTACGCGGTAATGGTGTTTATCGTCGGTACCTTGACCATCATGCTGTTCCAGGAAGCGCACCGGGTCGAGATCATCGCCACCGGGGTTCTGAGCTTGCTGGTGGTATTGGCGGGGTTGGTGGTGGCGAGCCGTCGCAAGGCCCAAAGAGTGGGGGCTGCGGCGCTTAACTGACGAGATACGGTGAATCGAGCGCCACCAAACAATGTGGGAGCCGGGCTTGCCCGCGATGACGGACTGCCAGTCGATGTATTCGTCGCCTGACACACCGCCATCGCGGGCAAGCCCGCTCCCATATTTTTGTTTTGTGTCAGTCGGGGGCGTTGGCCAGCGCCTGGGACGCCGCCACGTAGTCGGCCTGGAACTGCGGCGACTCAATCCACGCTAACGCCGCGGCTTCGTCATCGCTGTCCGTCGCCCACTGCCGATACTCGATCAGCGCCGCCAGAATAAAGTCGGTCGCTTCCTCTTCGCCTTCCTGCTCCAGCACCAGCGCCAGCAACGGGTGCGCCAGGAACACCGCACACAGCGCCTGCTGGCTGATCTCGCCGGCGGTACGCATTTCGACGAACAGCTCAGTCAAATCCACCGACTCAAGGTCGATGCGGCTATCGTCGCCCGCGAAAGCATCTGGCTTGGGCGCCACGGCGCGCTGGGTGCGGTTTTGCTTGGCCTTGGCTTTTGCCCGGTGGGCGCGTTTTTGCTGCTTGTTTGGCGAGGCCATGGGCTCGACGTCCTTGGGGTCTGGGTCTAGAGGGTGTATTGAAGCGCAGGTTGGGGTAAATCCCAAGGGTTTCTCGGGCGGCAATGATTGCTGTAGTGCTCGACCTTCTCTGTGCGGGTACTTAGGCTGACAGTCTATTGATCCACCAGAGCCCGCCCATGACCCGCGATACCCTGGAACACCATCAGGTCCCGATCTACTTCGTTGCCGTCTTTGTGGCCGTCACGTTCGGCCTGCTCTGGCCCTTGTCGGCGCATGGCCTCAGCCTTTGGGTAACACCTGCCATCGCCGTGCTGATGTACGCGATGTTTTTGCAAATCCCCTTCCTGGAACTGCGCCGAGGCCTGGGCAACAAGCGCTTCCTGGCGGCCTTGCTGTTGGCCAATTTCATCCTGGTGCCCTTGCTGGTGTGGGGGTTGACCCGCGGCCTGGTGGAACGCCCGGCGTTGCTGGTAGGCGCTCTGCTGGTGTTGCTGACGCCCTGTATCGACTATGTGGTGGTGTTTACCCATATCGGCAAGGGCGATTCGCGGTCGATGCTGGCGGCAACACCGCTGCTGCTGTTGCTGCAACTGCTGTTGTTGCCGGTCTACCTGGGGCTGATGTTGGGCGAGCAATCCTCCGTGGTGGTGGCTGCAGGGCCTTTTGTCGAGGCGTTCGTGGGGCTGATTGTGGTGCCGATGCTACTGGCGGTTGTGACCAGCGCGCTTGCGCGGCGTTCGAGCGCTATTGGTCGTTGGAGCAGTGCCTGGGCGTGGATGCCGGTGCCGGCGATGGCGTTGGTGTTGTTTGTAGTGCTGGCTTCGCACATCACGGCGGTGGTACGGGATATCAATGTGTTGCTGCCAGTCATTCCGGTCTACGTGGCCTTTGTGTTGCTGGCGCCGTTGATGGGCATTGTGGCTGCGCGGCTGTTCGTACTGCCAGCGTTGACGGCGCGGGCGGTGACGTTCAGTGCGTCGACCCGTAACTCGCTGGTGGTTTTGCCATTGGCGCTGGCCCTGCCGGAGGGTGTGCGCGGCTTGGCCGCAACGGTGGTGATCCTGCAAACCCTGATCGAGTTGGTTGCCGAATTGCTCTACGTTCGCGTCATCCCGGCAGTGGTGTGGCCCACCAGTCGGTAACCGCGTGAATGTTCAGGTCTGTTCAGGCGCTATTCAGGGATGTGTTCGGCACCATACGCCAGCGCTTCCCACCTGACAGGTCACCCGATGGATCATTGCAACCGTTTTCGCCTGGAGTCACTGGGCATCTTTCTAGTCGCTCTCTTGTTATTCACAGTGGGAATCTGGGATCAGCAGCCCCAGGGATTTGATGGGCGTTGGGCGCTGTTCATGCAGGAAATGTATCGCCATGGCGCGAGTCTTTTCCCCACCACCTACGGCCAGCCCTATGCGGATTACCCCGGCACCGCGACCTTCTTCAGTTATCTATTCGCCCGTTTGTTTGACGCGCCGAACCACTTGGCGAATGTGCTGCCCACGGCGCTCGCGTCGGCGGGGGTGATCGCGCTGATGTACCGCCTGCTGGCACCCTACAGCCGTGCCTGGTCACTGCTGACGGTGCTGCTCACACTGCTCACCGCCCAGTTGCTCGAAAAGTCGCGCTCGGTGTGCCTGGACCAGATGGTTGCGTTGTTATGCGTAAGCAGTTTCTACCTGCTGCACACCGGCGAACGCCTCGGGTCACGGCTGAGGCAACTGGCGGTGTTCCCGTTGTTCATCCTCGGGTTTGCGATACGTGGGCCGCTGGGGTTGATTGAGGTCTGCGCGGTGGTGTGTGTGTATTGGGCGTTGGGCAAGCCGGGGGAGCGTGTCCGGCAGGTGCTGATCCACGGCGTTGTCGGCTTGGTGTTGCTTGCTGCGTGCTGGTGGCTACTGATGAAGCTTGCGCGGTTCAGTGGCGGCGATGCCTTTGCCGATGAAGTGTTCAAGATGCAAGTGGGTGGGCGTCTGGATGAGTCGGGTGAGCCGTTCTACTTCTATTTTCAACTGAGCTTGTACCGCTACTTCCCGGTGGTACCGCTGGCGTTTGCGACCCTGTTTGCGTTGCGCCATCGGTGGCCCGAACGTTGGGCCAATGAGCACCTGCAATTGCTGGTGCGCCTTGGGGGCTGCGGCTTGATCATTCTGCTCGGCCTGTCGGTACCGCACTTCAAGCGCGCTTATTACATTTTGCCGATGGTGCCGATGTTCGCGGCGGTCGCCGCCTATGGGCTGCTGCGTGCGCAAGGCTGGCTGGTAGGCGTGCGCCGTGGCTACGAATGGCTGGTCGCGGCGCTGCCGACGTTATGCGTGGTGGTGTTGTTTGTGTGCCGACACGCCTGGCACAAGCAGGGCTACTGGCCGGACATTTCCTTGCCGTTGATGATCGGCGCGTTGGTGGTGCTGCAAGTCGTGGCGTTGATTGCCTGGCGGCGAGCAGGACGGTTGGTGTGGCTCAGTCTGATCGCCCTGGCGGCGCAATGGTTGTTGCTGGTGACGGTGATAGAGCCGGCCAAGGACCTGCAATTCGATACTCGGCGGTTTGTCAGCCAGGTGGAGGCGTTGCGCCAGGCGCAGCCGGGCCCTTTGGTGTTTGTCGACCTGGCGCGAGATACTTGGGCTGTGCGCTACATGATGAACCTGGATCACGATGAACAGCCGCTGTTTGTCGGGCGTCACGAGCTTGAAAAGCTGGCGGCGCTGCCCCGGCCCTCCTGGGTGATTGTGTCGCGCAAGGAGACTGCACTGTTGAAGGGCTCGCCGGTGGAGCACTTGGCGCCGAGCTATCAGGGGCGCTTGAATGACAACCCGTTGATGGTGTTTTTGCTCAAGTAAGGCGGCCCTTTAGCGAAGGGCCTGTCGAGCAGATGATTATTTGCAACGGAAGCTTTCAGGCATCGTGACCGTATAGTTGCGCTGCACACGGTCCTGGAAATTCAGGTTCTGCAAACCCTGCTGTACCAGAAAGGCTTCGACTTTGGCGGCTTGGCAATCGTCGTTATAGGACGACGCCCGTAGCAGGTAGACCGCGCGCCTGCTCGCTTCATCGCGAGCGGTGACCCGGAAGGTGGTGAGCGTGGTGTAGCCGGTGCGCTCCGAGGTCCCTACCGGGCCGTAGGAGGTGTTTGGAGTGCTGGTGCAGGTCAGCTGGTCGGTCTTTTTCTTGTTCTTTTTGCACTGAGTGGTGGTGCTGTTTGCCACCTGCCCGTATTCGGTGGCGGTGTAGCGATAAGTCACCTGCTTGCTGTCGACATCCAGGGTGACGGTCATTTTGATCGGCGCGTGGTTCTTGGGCAGGGTGGTGTCGGTGAAGACATTGCCAAAGCCCTGGTCCTGCATGGCGCGAACCATGTCACGCAGGTAGTAGCGGGCATTGAGTGAGTTTTCATCGCTGCCGCCCGTGGAGGTCACCAACACGGTTGCCTGTCGGTCAAAGTGGTAGTCGGGATCAGGCGTTGCGTTGATTGCTACGTCCAACTGCGTGGCACACCCACTGAGCAGGGCGGTCAGTATTAATAGGGTGCAAAGCAAGAAGCGGGTCATGAAAAAACCTTACAACTGAGAATTGGGTAAAGGCTGAACGATTGAGTCCAGCCAAAAATAACCCTCAATCGTCCTGCTGCGACATCATGTCCGTAAATGCGTTAGTCGCATTAAATCGCAGGCAATAAAAAACCCCAAGGAACACATTGTTCCTTGGGGTTTTTCGGTATTTTGGTGCCCAGAGACGGAATCGAACCGCCGACACGGGGATTTTCAATCCCCTGCTCTACCGACTGAGCTATCTGGGCAACGGGGCGCATTAAACGGGTTTTTCAGGGGGTCGTCAAGCAAGTTTTCAAAAAATATTTAATTATTACCGTCGCTTACGTGCAGACCCCGGTTTTTGATCAATTATTGAGCAGGCGGCACGTAGCCGTCGGCCTTGGCGTATTCCTCGCCGGAAAAGAACTTGTCCATTTCGCCGGCCAGGTATTTACGGTCTTCGGCGTTCATCATGTTCAGGCGTTTTTCGTTGATCAGCAGGGTCTGGTGTTTCAACCAGTCGCCCCAGGCTTTGGCGGAGACGTGGTCGTAAATGTCCTGGCCTTTGGCGCCTGGGTACGGAGGGCGTTCCAGGGCTGGCAGTTCTTCTTTGTACTTGCGGCATATAACGGTGCGGGTCATGACGAAACTCCTGCGTTCAATACGTCGGCCGCGCGCTTCAGCAGTTTTTTCACCGGGGCGGCAAGGCCCAGGCGCGGCGGGGTGGCGAGGTTATACCAGAGCCAGTCGGCCTCGGCCACGTGATGGGCGGTTTCCTCGACCTGGACCAGCCAGGGTTCGATGGACAGCTGGAAGTGGCTGAAGGTGTGGACCAGCCCGGGCAGTTCCTGATGCTTGCCCAGTGCCAGCGCGTGCTGGTTGGCGAGGTGATCCAGGTCTTGCAGGTCGTCCAACTCCGGCAAGCTCCACAAACCGCCCCACAAGCCTGTAGACGGGCGACGGTAAAGCAGGATGGCGCCCTCGGCGTTGGCCAGCATCGGCATCAGCGTGCGCTTTTGTGGGATGGTCTTGCGCGGCTTGGGGATCGGGTAGCGGGTTTCCAGGCCCAGCATGTGGGCTTCGCAGGCTTTTTCCAACGGGCAAAGCAGGCAACTGGGTTTGCTGCGGGTGCACAGGGTGGCACCCATGTCCATCATGGCCTGGGTGTAGGCGTTGACGCGATCAAAGGGCGTGAAGCGCTCTGCGGTGGCCCACAGCTGCTTGGCCACCTTGGGTTCGCCTGGGTAGCCCTCTTGCGCGGTAAAGCGCGCCAGCACGCGTTTGACGTTGCCGTCGAGGATCGGCGCGCGCAGGCCCATGCTCAGGCTGGCAATCGCGCCTGCGGTGGACAGGCCGATGCCAGGCAACTCGGTGAGCTTCTCCACGTCGCGAGGGAATTGGCCGTCGTATTCGGCCACCACGATCTTCGCGGTCTTCTGCAGGTTGCGCGCCCGGGTGTAGTAGCCCAGGCCCGTCCACAGGTGCAGCACTTCATCTTCCGGCGCGGCGGCCAGGGCTTCGACCGTCGGCAAGGAGGCCATGAACCGGTCGAAGTAGTTGAGCACGGTGCTGACCTGGGTCTGTTGCAGCATGATCTCCGACACCCACACCCGGTAAGGGGTGATGCCCTGTTGCCAGGGCAGGTTGTGGCGGCCATGGCGGTCGTACCAGTCCAGTACCGCTTGTGAAAACTGCTCGTTTCTCATCGGTTGAACAGGCCTTTCAATGCGTCTTTGAGCTTGGGGTTAACCTTGTCGAGTTTTTCTTCCAGCTTCTCGTTGAGGCGATTGCCGGCCGCCTTGAGAGCGACCTGGCCCAGGCCGTCCTTGTCCAGGCGGCAGGCCTTGGCGCCCAGCTCCAGCGGGCCACGGCAACGCAGCGGCACCTCAATGCCCTGGAAGTTGGCGCCGACCTGGCAAGCTGGGTCCGGCACGTCGCGTTTGTCGCCTTCGACGATAATGCCCACGCGGTAGTCCATGCCCAGCACGCGCAAATCCACATCACCGTTGCCGTTGAGCGTCAGGCCCGGGATACGCACTTTCAGATCGGGGTTGCTCGCCACGCCGTTACGGAACGTGAGGTTGCCGCGCAGTTCCTGGAAGGGCGTGTCCTTGCCGCCAGGGGTAGTGCTCAGGGTCTTGCGGTTGAGCAGGGCGATGCCGGTACACAGTTGCTGCTCGATGTTGGCATTGAGCAACACGCCGTTGTTGATCACGAGGCTGGCAGTGCCGTTGAGGCTGTCGATCAGCGCTTTCTGGCTGTTGCCACGTCCGTTGAGGTTGCTGTCGAGGGTGAGCTGGCCTTTGACCGGCGGGGTTTTCCCTTGGGCCTGCAGGATACGTTCAACAGGCACTTGTTTGATGTGGCTTTGCAGGGCCAGCACGGGTGTGTCCTGGCGCACGTCAAGCGTGCCGTTGGCCTGGAACGTGCCGTTGTAGAGCCCGCCGCTGAGGGTGTCGAGCGTGAGTTGCCCGTCGATGCCGGATGCTTTGAGCACCGCGTTCTGAATGGGCAACTGGCTCAGGGTCAGCTCGCCAAAGGCCAGGTCTGCATTCACATCCAGGCTGCGCAGGCGGGTCAGCGGCAGCAGTTTGTCGTTATTCCAGGCACCTTTGGTCGGCGCGTCCGGCAATGGCGTGTTGCCGCCTGCCGCCATGGCGCCAGCTTCGCTGCTCTGCACTTCGGCCTGGCGTGCGGCGGTTGCACCTTTGGCGGCTTCGGATTTGGCCGGCAGGTAATTGTCGGCATTGAAGGTATCGCCCTTGAGCTGCAAACGCAGGGACTGCTTGGCGAAATCATCCACGGCGACACGGCCAGTGAAGGTGCTGCCATCGAGCTTCAGGTTCAGGTTTTCCAAGGCGACGCTGGAGGGTGTGCCTTTGAGGCGGCTCACCAGCTCAACCTTGCTCAGACTACCGGGAGCCATAGCCGGCAGTGGGTGGCCGATGCTCTCAAGAAACTTGGCCAGGTCAAACTGGGCGACCGACAGGGCGCCGCTGATCTGCGGGGTCTTGTCCAGGTCATTGGCTTTCAGTTCGCCCAAGGCGCGCAGTTGGTTGGCCGCCAGTTTCAGGTTGGTCCATTCGGCGACGTTGGCCGCGAGGTCCACCAGCAATTGGCCCTGGGTGGAGAAGCTCATCGTCTTGCCTTGCAACGGCTCACCGGTGGCCTCGCCACTAAAGCGCATGTCTTCGAACTGGTAACGCTTGAGCGCACGCTGGATGCGCAAGTTGCCGTTCAGCTCGGTCTTGACCCGCATCAGCGGCTGGTTACTGCCCAGGAAGGCCGTGAGTTTCAGCGGGATGCTGGCGCCTTCGTGGATGGCACCTGCACTCAGCTGGATACTTTCGGCACTCAACTGCTTGCCGGTCTGTTCATCGGTGTATTCGACGCGGGCGTTGTTGATGGTCAGGCTGTCGATGTCCAGGCGGATCGGCTGCGGTGGCTTTTCCGGCTTGGTTTCAGCCACGGGCTCGACCGGCGCGGGAGCGGGGGTACCTGTGGTTTCATCGGGCAGGTTCTTGCCGATGTCTTCCCAGTTGCCATGGCCCTGTTTGTCGCGGTTCAGGCGCAGGTTCAGGCCCTCGACACGCACATCGCTCATCTGCACTTCGCGGCGCAGCAGTGGCAGTACGCGCACCGACAGGCCGAGCATCTGCAAGTCGGCAAAGGGTTGCGTGGGTGCGGTCAGGGTCGCGACGCTGGCTTCGTGAAGCTCCAGGCCCAGCCAGGGGAACAGGCTCCAGCCGATATCGCCATTGAGCGTCAGCTCGATGTGGGCCTTGTCGCGGGCTATCTGGCGAATTTCTTCTTTGTAGTCGTTGGGATCGAAAAGGTGGGTCAGGGCAAAGCCGAGCGCCACAATGATCAGCAACAGCCCGAGAAGTACCAGACCCAGGATTTTGCCGAACGCTTTCATGGGCGAGTCCTTGTATGTCGATTTCAAAATTTAGCCGCAGAGTATAACGCTCGACGGCCCGCGTCAGTTCACGGATCGTTACATTGTATCCACCGGCGCGGAAATGGGATTTTGACGTCAGAAAAATACAGATAATCCAAAAAGGTAGTGGCAATCTGATTTTTCTCACATCCACTGGTGCTAATCTCTGCACGTTCGTCCGCCTTCTGCGACTTAAGGTCGCGCCTAAAAGGAAGTTTCACTCAACAAAACGGCCACGCTTTGCGTGCAAGGCCGAGGGAGAGAGCGCCTGACGGACGCATACCAATAACTGGGGGAAACACCAATGAGCACTAGCACTGTGGCCGGCACTGACGCCGCACAGCCTGCGTTCCTGTCCAAGGAACGCATCATCGCCAAGCCGGGCTTCAACCGCTGGCTGGTTCCACCGGCCGCCCTGGCCATCCACCTGTGCATCGGCATGGCCTACGGCTTCTCGGTATTCTGGCTGCCGCTGTCCAAGGCGCTGGGTATCACCGCGCCAGTGGCTTGCGCACCGGACATGGGCTTTATCGCTCAAGTCTTCTCGTCTCAATGCGACTGGCCCATCTCCATGCTGGGCTGGATCTACACCCTGTTCTTCATCTTCCTGGGCTGCTCTGCAGCGATCTGGGGCGGCTGGCTGGAGCACGCCGGGCCACGCAAGGCGGGGGTTGTCTCGGCGCTGTGCTGGTGTGGTGGCCTGCTGATCTCGGCCCTGGGTATCTATACTCACCAGATCTGGCTGATGTGGGTCGGCTCCGGGGTCATTGGCGGTATTGGCCTGGGCCTGGGCTATATCTCGCCCGTTTCGACGTTGATCAAGTGGTTCCCGGACAAGCGCGGCATGGCCACCGGCATGGCGATCATGGGCTTTGGCGGCGGCGCGATGGTGGGTGCACCTTTGGCCGCAGCGCTGATGGGCCATTTCTCTTCGCCGACCAGTGTCGGTGTATGGCAGAGCTTTGTGGTCATGGCGGCGATTTACTTCGTGTTCATGATCGGTGGTGCGTTGCTGTACCGCGTTCCGCCAACCGGCTGGAAGCCTGAGGGCTGGACCGCGCCAGCGAAGAAAGCCAGCAATGCGATGATCACTCACCGCCATGTGCATGTGAATGTTGCGTGGAAAACCCCGCAGTTCCGCCTGGTATGGCTGGTGCTGTGCCTGAACGTGTCGGCCGGTATCGGTATTCTGGGCATGGCTTCGCCGCTGCTGCAGGAGGTGTTTGGCGGCAAACTCCTGGGCGTCGATGTGCCATTTGGTCAATTGGATGCGGGCCAGTTGGCCTCCATTGCAGCCATTGCCGCTGGTTTTACCGGCCTGTTGAGCCTGTTCAATATCGGTGGCCGGTTCTTCTGGGCGTCGTTCTCTGACTACCTGGGGCGTAAAAACACCTACTTCGTGTTCTTCGCCCTGGGCTTTGCCCTGTATGCGTTGATCCCGAACCTGGGGCATCTGGGTAACGTGGCGCTGTTCGTGGCCGCGTTCTGCATCATCCTGTCGATGTACGGCGGTGGTTTTGCGACAGTCCCGGCCTACCTGGCCGACCTGTTCGGTACTCAGATGGTTGGCGCGATCCACGGTCGCCTGCTGACCGCCTGGGCCGCTGCGGGCGTGTTGGGCCCGGTGCTGGTGAACTACCTGCGTGAATACCAGTTGAGCATCGGCGTTGAACGCGCCGCGGCCTACGACATCACCTTGTACATCCTCGCCGGCCTGCTGGTGCTGGGCTTTATCTGCAACCTGCTGGTGCGCCCGGTGGCCGACAAGTACTTCATGAGCGACGCCGAACTTGCCGCCGAACAGGCGCTGGGCCATGACAAAGGTGCTGATGCGAGCACCGTGCTGGAATGGAAGGCCTCCGCCGCCAGCAAGCCGCTGGCGATTGCCGCGTGGCTGGTAGTGGGTATTCCACTGGCGTGGGGTGTGTGGGTGACCCTGCAGAAGACGGCGGTACTGTTCCACTGACACCGCAATAAGGGTGGGCCCGGCTCCTATGGGGCCGGGCTTGTGTGGGAGCTGGCTTGCCTGCGATAGCATCACTGCGGTGCAACTGATACCCCGAGGTGTCTGCATCGCAGGCAAGCCAGCTCCCACATAAGCCCATGCTCACATGTATGCACATGTCTATCCCCGACATTCCTCCCTCCAACTCGTCAGTCTTATCCCCTTCGTTGTTTCTGTTTAGCGCCTGCGCCCCTATAATGGCTGCCTTTTTCGCCCAATGATTTTGCGGAGCTGGTGATGGCCGAACGTAAGGCATCTGTCGAGCGCGACACTCTGGAAACCCAGATCAAAGCCTCGATCAACCTGGATGGCACCGGAAAGGCCCGATTTGATATCGGTGTACCTTTTCTTGAGCACATGCTGGACCAGATCGCCCGTCACGGGCTGATCGACCTGGATATCGTCGGCAAGGGCGACCTGCACATCGACGACCACCACATGGTGGAAGACGTGGGCATCACCCTCGGCCAGGCGTTTGCCAAGGCCATTGGCGACAAAAAAGGCATTCGTCGCTACGGCCATGCCTATGTCCCGTTGGATGAAGCGCTGTCCCGTGTGGTCATCGACTTCTCCGGTCGCCCGGGCTTGCAGATGCACGTGCCTTACACCCGCGCGAATGTGGGCCGTGGCTTTGATGTGGATTTGTTCCAGGAATTCTTCCAGGGCTTTGTCAACCACGCACTGGTCAGCCTGCATATCGACAACCTGCGCGGCACCAACACTCACCACCAGATCGAAACCGTGTTCAAGGCTTTCGGCCGCGCATTGCGCATGGCTGTGGAAGTCGATGAGCGCATGGGCGGGCAAATGCCGTCGACCAAGGGCGTTCTGTAATGCAGACGGTCGCGGTTATCGATTACGGCATGGGTAACCTGCACTCGGTGGCCAAGGCCCTTGAGCATGTAGGCGCCGGCAAGGTGCTGATCACCAGCGATGCCAACGTGATTCGCGAAGCCGACCGCGTGGTGTTCCCCGGTGTAGGCGCGATTCGCGATTGCATGGCCGAGATTCGCCGCCTGGGCTTTGAC
Organism: Pseudomonas sp. L13; assembly: GCF_009935965.1. NCBI lineage: Bacteria > Pseudomonadati > Pseudomonadota > Gammaproteobacteria > Pseudomonadales > Pseudomonadaceae > Pseudomonas > Pseudomonas sp. L13. The sequence continues at coordinate 72,487 of NZ_QODJ01000005.1, read as the reverse complement.
AGCCTGGTGCGCGAAGTCAGCCAGGACCGCCCGTTTCTCGGCATCTGCGTGGGCATGCAAGCCTTGCTCGACAGCAGTGAAGAGAACGGCGGTGTCGACTGCATCGGCCTGTTTCCGGGCCAGGTGAAGTTCTTCGGCAAAGGCCTGCATGAGGACGGCGAGCACCTCAAAGTCCCGCACATGGGCTGGAACGAAGTGCGTCGCACCATCGACCACCCGCTGTGGCACGACATCCCGGACCTGGCGCGTTTCTACTTCGTGCACAGCTACTACATCGCCGCCGGTAACCCGCGCCAGGTGGTGGGTGGCGGGCATTACGGCGTCGATTTTGCCGCCGCACTGGCCGACGGTTCGCGCTTTGCCGTGCAGTTTCACCCGGAGAAGAGCCATACCCATGGCCTGCAATTGCTGCAGAACTTCGCCGCCTGGGATGGTCGTTGGTAAATGGCCAGGAAACCGAAGCCGCCGATCTTGAACCTCGCGCCCGAGCAGGAGCGTGAGGCTACCGACAAGATCAAGCGATTCATGGAGGACCGCTTCGAGCTCAAGCTGGGCTCGTTCGAGGTTGCCGAGATTCTTGAGCTGTTTACCACCGAAGTGGCGCCGCATTATTACAACAGGGCGATTTTCGACACGCAGACGCTCCTTAAAGAAAGGTTCGAAAGCATCGAAAGCGACTTGTGGTCGCTTGAAAAGAGCAGCTGAAAGCTTCAAGCCGTAAGCTGCAAGAATTGATACGCGTGCTTGCTTGCAGCTAATAGCTTGCAGCTTGCAGCTCTTTGACGAAGGAAAAGCATGCTAATTATCCCCGCTATCGATCTCAAGGACGGCGCTTGTGTCCGCCTGCGCCAAGGCCGCATGGAAGACTCCACCGTGTTCTCCGATGACCCGGTGAGCATGGCTGCCAAATGGGTAGAAGGGGGCTGCCGTCGTCTGCATCTGGTGGACCTGAACGGCGCCTTCGAAGGCCAGCCGGTCAACGGCGAGGTGGTTACTGCCATCGCCAAGCGCTACCCGACCCTGCCGATCCAGATCGGCGGCGGTATCCGTTCCCTGGAAACCATCGAGCACTACGTCAAAGCGGGCGTGAGCTACGTGATCATCGGCACCAAGGCCGTGAAAGACCCAGCCTTCGTCGCCGAAGCCTGCCGCGCTTTCCCGGGCAAAGTGATCGTAGGCCTGGATGCCAAAGATGGCTTCGTCGCTACCGACGGTTGGGCTGAGATCAGCACCGTGCAGGTGATTGACCTGGCCAAGCAGTTCGAAGCCGACGGCGTGTCTGCCATCGTTTATACCGACATTGCCAAAGACGGCATGATGCAGGGCTGCAACGTGCCCTTCACCGCAGCCCTGGCAGCGGCCACCAAGATTCCGGTGATCGCTTCCGGCGGCATTCACAACCTGGGTGACATCAAGTCGCTGCTGGACGCCAAGGCCCCCGGCATCATCGGCGCCATCACTGGCCGCGCGATTTATGAGGGCACGTTGGATGTGTCCGAGGCTCAGGCTTTGTGTGATGGCTACGCGGCCAGCTCCAAGTCGTAAGCCGCAAGCTGCAAGTAAAAGCAGATCTGCTTCAACTTGCAGCTTGTAGCTCAAAGCTTGCAACTCTTATCGGAGATAAGCCCATGGCTTTGGCCAAACGCATCATCCCTTGCCTGGACGTCGACAACGGTCGCGTGGTCAAGGGCGTCAAGTTCGAGAACATCCGTGATGCCGGCGACCCGGTGGAAATTGCCCGTCGCTACGATGAGCAAGGTGCCGACGAGATTACCTTTCTCGACATCACTGCCAGCGTCGATGGCCGCGACACCACGCTGCATACCGTCGAGCGTATGGCCAGCCAGGTGTTTATCCCGCTGACCGTGGGTGGTGGTGTGCGCACCGTGCAAGACATCCGCAACCTGCTCAATGCCGGTGCAGACAAGGTCTCGATCAACACCGCTGCCGTGTTCAATCCCGAGTTTGTCGGCGAAGCCGCGCAGCACTTCGGCTCGCAATGCATCGTGGTGGCTATCGACGCCAAGAAGGTGTCCGGCCCGGGCGAAACCCCGCGTTGGGAGATCTTCACCCACGGCGGGCGCAAGCCTACCGGGCTGGACGCGGTGGAGTGGGCGATGAAGATGGAAGGCCTGGGCGCCGGTGAAATCCTGCTGACCAGCATGGACCAGGACGGCATGAAAAACGGCTTCGACCTGGGCGTCACCCGCGCCATCAGCGATGCCCTGGGCATTCCGGTGATCGCATCGGGTGGCGTTGGCAACCTGCAACACCTGGCCGATGGTGTACTGGAAGGCCACGCCAGCGCAGTGCTGGCGGCGAGTATTTTCCACTTTGGCGAATACACCGTACCCGAGGCCAAGGCCTACATGGCGGCGCGCGGTATCGTCGTGCGCTAAACGCTGCTGGACACCATGGCAGGCTCGCGGCACTCTCTGCGCTTGCCATGGATTCCGGTAGCCTTCATGTTCAAACACCTGCTGCTCGCCCTCGCCAGTTCCTCCATGCTCATGGTGGCTACGGCACACGCCGAACAACCGTCTGACGCCTCCCTGGTGTTGCTGACGGAAAATTTCCCGCCCTACAACATGGCGAAAAACGGCAAGAACTTCGCCAAGGACGAGAACATCGAAGGCATCGCCGTAGACATCATGCGCGAAACCTTCAAGCGCGCCGGCATTTCCTACAACCTGACCCTGCGTTTCCCTTGGGAGCGAATCTACAAGCTCGCCCTGGAAAAGCCGGGTTACGGTGTGTTTGTAATGGCGCGTCTGCCAGACCGTGAAGCCTTGTTCAAATGGGTCGGCCCCATCGGCCCGGACGATTGGGTGCTATTGGCCAAGGCCGACAGCAACATCCAGCTGGAAAACCTTGAGCAGGCGCGCCGCTACAAGATCGGCGCCTACAAAGGCGACGCCATTGCCGAAAGCCTCGACAAGCAGGGGCTCAAGCCGATTGTTGCCTTGCGTGACCAGGACAATGCGCAAAAGCTCATGGACGGCCAGATCGACCTGTGGGCCACTGGCGATCCTGCTGGGCGCTACCTGGCGCGGCAGGTGGGGGTGAACGGGCTCAAGACGGTGTTGCGCTTCAACAGTGCGCAGCTTTACCTGGCGTTGAACAAGGACGTGCCGGATGAGGTGGTGGCCAGGCTCCAGGCCGCGCTGGACCAGTTGCGCGAAGAAGGCCGTATCGACCAGATCATGGCCAACTACCTGTAGGAGCGAGCTTGCTCGCGAAGGACGTCAACGATGACGCGGGTATCCAGGGGGTGCGCGGCGGTCTCAAGTTTTTCGCGAGCGAGCTCGCTCCTACAGGGGGGCGTCAGCGGTAAATGCCGTTCTTGCCATGCCCGGCCATCGCCCGGTTACTGCGCACGCTGATCATCAACTTGATATCGATCCACTCCACGCCCTGCGCCTTGAGCTTGGGCAATTCGCGCTCCAGCACCGCCAGCGTCTGTGGGTAAGGATGCCCTATCATCACCGCCGAACCCTGCTTGTGCGCCAGCTTTATCGCCGTTTGCAATTGCGTGGCAATCGCGGCCTCGGTGCGCTCGTCATCGAGAAATACATCCCGCGAGACATGGGCCAAACCGATCTTTTGCGCCTCGGCGGCGGCGACGGTTTGCGCGCTGGTGCGGCTGTCCACGAAAAACTTGTGGCGCCGCTGCAGCTCGGCCATCAACCACGCCATCGCCACCGGTTGTGCGGTCATGCGGCTGCCCATGTGGTTGTTGACACCCGCCGTGTACGGCACGGCATCGAACGCGGCGTCCAGGCGCTTGCCCAGTTCTTCGATGGGCAGCTCCGGGTGCCAGGCGAAGGGGCCGGTAGCCGGGTCCATGGGCATGTGCAGGATCACGATCTTGCCAGCCTTGTGGGCCTCACGGGCGAATTCGGCGGCGTGGGGCGTGTCCGGCATGATGGCGGCGGTCACCGGACCGGGTAGCGCAAGCACGCGACGATCCCGAGGCAGGTTTTGCCCCAGGTCGTCGATGATCAGTGTCAGGTAGGCTTTGTGCGGTTCGCCGGCAGGGGCCGCTTGAGCGACCGCTGCGAGGCTGCACAGTACAGCGAAGATCAGGGCAAGACGCATGATCAACGGCTGCGGGTGATGCTCAAGCCCTTGAGCAGGCTGAGTGCCTGGGCCAGTTGGTAGTCATCGTCCTGGGGCATCGGCTTGGCCTTGGCGCGGCTGCCGGTTGGCTGGTCGGCGCCGCCGTTGCCATTGCCCAGGTGACCTTGCAGGTCGGCCTCTTTGTAGTATTCGCCATCGATCTCGTTGGTGATCTTGGCGCGGCGTACTTCGATGTCCGGCACGATGCCCTGGGCCTGGATCGAGCGGCCGTTGGGCGTGTAATACAGCGCCGTGGTGATCTTCAGCGCACGCTCGTTGTTTAGCGGCAATACGGTCTGCACCGAGCCTTTGCCGAAGCTGGTGGTGCCCATCAGCACGCCGCGCTTGAGGTCTTGCAGGGCGCCGGCGACGATTTCCGAGGCCGAGGCGCTGCCGCCGTTGATCAAGACCGCCAGTGGCACGTTCTCGCTGAGGTCGTTGCCGGTGGCCGAGAAGCGCAGCTCGGAGTTGGCGATACGGCCCTTGGTGTAGACGATCAGGCCCTTGGTGACGAAGTGGTCGACCACCTCGACCGCCGACTGCAACACGCCGCCTGGGTTGTTGCGCAGGTCAAGCACGATGCCGTTGAGCTTCTTGCCGTTGTCTTTGCGCAGCTTGGCCAGGGCCTTGGCCACTTCGTCGCCGGTCTTGACCTGGAACTGAGTGATACGGATATAACCGTAGCCCGACTCCAGCAGCTGGCTTTTCACACTTTTGACCGTGATGGTCGCGCGCGCCAGGGTCACGTCAAACGGGTTGCCGCCGTCGCGTACCAGGGTCAGGGTGATCTTCTGGCCGAGCTTGCCGCGCATTTTGTCGACGGCTTCTGTCATGGTCTGGCCGCGGGTCGGCTGGCCGTTGATCTTCACGATCAGGTCGCCGGCCTGGATACCCGCTTTGGACGCCGGGGTATCGTCGATAGGCGAGACCACTTTGATCTGGCCATCTTCGGAGCCCACTTCGATGCCCAGGCCACCGAACTCACCGCTGGTGCTTTCCTGCAGCTCGGCGAAATCTTCCGGGCCCAGGTAGGCGGAGTGCGGGTCGAGGTTGCTGAGCATGCCCTTGATGGCATTTTCCAGCAGGGCCTTGTCGTCTACGGGTTCGACATAAGCTGCCTTGATCCGGTCCATGACCTCGGCAAAGGTGCGCAGCTCGTCCAGCGGCAATGGCGCCTTGGTCGTCGCAGCCGTGGCGGGTGCAGCCGGTGCGGCCTGGTCGGCAAAAGCCAGAGGCGCGCCGATCACCAGGGCGATCGTCAGGGCCAGCGAAGTGAGGCGGGACAAATGCAGCATGTCGAACGAACTCCTAATGTAGATGCGACCCTATCCTTGGGACCGGCACCATTGTGCAGGGTCGCTCGGGCGGCCCTGCTGACGAATAGCGAAGTACAGCGCCGGGGTGTCCTGGCCACCACTGTTACCGACAGTGGAGATGGATTCACCGGCTTTTACAACATCACCTGCCGACTTGAGTAATGTCTGATTGTGGCCGTAAAGGCTCAAATAGCCATTACCGTGGTCAAGAATCACCAGCAAGCCGGCGCCCCGCAACCAATCGGCAAACACCACGCGCCCACCGTGCACGGCGTGGACCTGGCTGCCGGCAGAGGCGCTGATCATCACGCCATCCCACTTGGCACGGGTGTCATCGCCACGGGTTTCCCCAAAGCGTGCCAGTAATCGACCATCAACCGGCCATGGAAGTTTGCCCCGCGCTGAAGCAAAAGGGCCGCCGAACGACTCGCCGCTGCTGGAAACCAGCGGGCCAGGGGCTGCACGCGCCGGTTTGCGCGGGGCCGGAGCGTCGGTGGTGGCAGCCAGTTCGGCCTCACGCTGACGCTTTTTTTCGGCTTCCTGCTGGGCGATCAGCGCTTTTTGCCGCGCTTCTTCGGCCTCGCGTGCCTGGCGGGCCAGGGTTTCTTCGATGGTCTTGAGCACTTTGGCCAGGTCGGCCTGGTCTTGCTCACGGGCCTGCAACTTGGCGTCGCGGGCTTTTACATCGCTGTTGAGCTTGGCCAGGGCCTGCTGGCGTTCCTTGCGTACTTTATCGAGCTGGTCGCGCTGGGTGTCGAGGGCGGTTTTCTGGTCGAGCAACTGGGATTGCTGGTCGGCGATTTCCTGTTCGACATTGGCCAATTGGCGCAGGGTTTCGTTGAACCCCTTCAATTGCGCCAGGCGGGCCTGGCTCAGGTAATCGTAATAGGTGAGGGTACGGGCGAATTTTTCCGGGTTCTGCTGGTTGAGCAGCAGCTTGAGGTATTCCTGGCGGCCGCTCTGGTACGCGGCACGGGCCTGGATCGCGATCAAGCGTTGCTGTTCAACGCGTGCGCTCTGGAGTTTTTTTTTCTCAGCGTCGAGTCGCTCCAGTTCCGACTCGCTCTTCTTTAGTTCTTTTTGCAGCTCCTGGACCTGCTTCTCCAGCTTGCCCATTTCGGTTTCCGTGCCGCGCAGGTCTTTCTGCACCCCGGATTTTTCTTCCTGGAGCTTGCCGAGCAGCTTTTTCAGCTCGGTAATGTCCTGACGCGTAGCGTCCAACTGTTGTTGGGTTTGTGCACGCTCATCGGCAAACGCCGGTTGGAGCAGGCAGACAAGAGCAAGGGTTATCAAGGCGCGAAGCATAGAGGCGGGCGACACCAGGGGAAAAGGACGGCCTAGTATGCCCGCCAAGCGCTGCAAAAAAAACGCCCAATTGGGGCTGGTGGGCAAGATAGGTGCCGAGTGGCAGGGGTATGTCAAAAAGACATCCCCCAAAACGCCACGAACCCATGTAGGAGCGAGCTTGCTCGCGAAAAACGTCAACGATAACGCGTGTGCCCTGATTAAGCGCGGCGCCTGTGAGTTTTTCGCGAGCAAGCTCGCTCCTACGGATCAGACCAGGATCGAGGTCCCGGTCATCTCCTTCGGCTGCTCCAGCCCCATCAGTTTCAGCATGGTCGGCGCCACATCCGCCAGCACGCCACCTTCACGCACTTTCAGGTCACGTTTGCCGACATAGATGAACGGTACCGGCTCGGTGGTGTGGGCTGTGTGAGCCTGGCCGGTGGATTCGTCAGACATCTGCTCGCAGTTGCCGTGGTCGGCGGTGATCAGCGCTTCGCCGCCGACTTTTTCCAGCGCGTCGACTATGCGGCCAACGCACAGGTCCAGGCATTCAACCGCCTTGACCGCCGCTTCCAGGTTGCCGCTATGGCCAACCATGTCGCCGTTGGCGTAGTTGACCACGATTACGTCATAGCGCTGGTTTTCAATGGCGTCGACGATCTTGTCGGTGACTTCCGGCGCGCTCATTTCCGGCTGCAGGTCGTAGGTCGCGACTTTTGGCGACGGGATCAGGATGCGCTCTTCGCCAGGGAACGGCTCTTCGCGGCCACCGGAGAAGAAGAACGTCACGTGAGCGTATTTCTCGGTCTCGGCGATGCGCAGCTGGGTCTTGCCGTTTTTGGCCAGGTAGTCGCCCAGCACGTTCTCCAGGCTGCCCGGCGCGAACGCCGACGGGGCCGGGATGTTGGCGGCGTATTGGGTGAGCATGACGAACTCGACCTTCGGCTGGCGCGCGCGTTCGAAGTCCTTGAAACCGTCATCGACGAACACATGGCTCAGCTCACGGGCACGGTCGGCGCGGAAGTTCATGAACACCACGGCGTCGCCGTCTTCGACCTTCACCGGCTCGCCGATGGTGGTGGCTTTGACGAACTCATCGCTCTCGCCACGGGCGTAGGCCGCTTCCAGACCTTCCTGGGCGGTGGCCGCGTTGAATTCGGCCTGGCCGTCGACGATCAGGTTGTAGGCCTGGGAGACACGGTCCCAACGGTTGTCGCGGTCCATGGCGAAGTAGCGGCCCACCAGGCTGGCGATACGGCCCTTGCCCAGAGCGGCGAAGGTGGCGTCCAGCAGTTCGATGGAGGATTGTGCGCTTTTGGGCGGCGTGTCGCGGCCGTCGAGGAAAGCGTGCAGGTAGATTTTGTCAGCACCGCGCTTGAACGCCAGTTCGGCCATGGCGACCAAGTGATCCTGATGGCTGTGTACGCCGCCGTCCGACAACAGGCCCATGAAGTGCACGGCCTTGCCGGCGGCAACGGCTTTATCAACCGCCGCGCAGATGGTCGGGTTCTCGAAGAACTCGCCATCGCGGATGGCTTTGGTGACACGGGTGAAGTCCTGGTACACCACTCGTCCGGCGCCGAGGTTCATGTGGCCGACTTCCGAGTTGCCCATCTGGCCGTCCGGCAGGCCCACGTCCATGCCGGAACCTGAGATCAGACCGTTTGGCACGGTAGCGGTCAGACGGTCCAGTACCGGCTTGTTGGCCGAGTAAACCGCGTTGTCGTGGTGGCTTTCACTGTGTCCGAAGCCATCGAGAATTATCAGGACCAAAGGTTTAGGCGTGGTAGTCATAGATCCTCTCGCGGCGCTAATAAAGGAAGACAATTGAAAAGGGAGTGGCAGTTTAAAGCTAAGTTCCAACCACGTCACCGCTTTACGGGGGTTGGCCCCCCCTGGCGGCTGTGTATACTTACCGCCATTTTAACGCCCTGGAACCTCCTTGATGGTTGATCACCTGATTGCATTTGCCACTGCCCACTACCTGCTTGTGGGCGCCTTCGTCATCCTGCTGGCGCTGCTGATCGCTCATGAACTGAGCCGCGGTGGTCGCAGCCTGAGCACGTCGGAGCTGACCGCGCTGGTCAACAAGGATGAGGCCGTCGTCGTCGATATTCGCCCGGCCAAGGATTATGCCGCCGGCCATATCGTGGGCGCCCTGAACATTCCCCAGGACAAGCTGATGGCGCGCCTGGGCGAACTGGAAAAGCACAAGGCCAAGACCATCATCCTGGTCGATGCCCAGGGCCAGCACTCCGGCACCCACGCCCGCGAGATGCTCAAGACCGGCTTCACCGCCGCCAAGCTGTCCGGTGGTATCAGCAGCTGGCGTGGCGATAACCTGCCGTTGGTGAAGTGATATGAGCCAGGTTGTCGTGTATTCCAGCGATTGGTGCCCTTACTGCATGCGGGCCAAGGCCTTGCTTGAGAAAAAGGGTGTTGCCTTCGAAGAGATCAAGGTCGATGGCAAGCCCCAGGTGCGCGCCGAAATGGCCCAGAAGGCTGGCCGCACGTCGGTCCCGCAGATCTGGATCGGCACCCGGCACATCGGTGGCTGCGACGACCTGTTTGCCCTGGAACGCGCCGGTAAACTTGATGCGCTGCTGTCCGCCTGACGCCTAAACCCTTAAGAACCCAAGATAAAGAAGGATCTGCGATGACTGATCAACAGAACACCGAAGCAGCAGAAGCTCAAGGCCCACAGTTCTCGCTGCAGCGGATCTACGTGCGTGACCTGTCGTTCGAAGCGCCAAAAAGCCCGGCCATCTTCCGTCAGGAATGGACCCCAAGCGTTGCGCTGGACCTGAACACCCGTCAGAAATCCCTGGAAGGTGACTTCCACGAAGTGGTGCTGACCCTGTCGGTCACCGTCAAGAATGGTGAAGAAGTTGCTTTCATCGCTGAAGTGCAACAGGCCGGTATCTTCCTGATCCAGGGCCTGGACGAAGCGTCCATGAGCCACACCCTGGGCGCGTTCTGCCCGAACATCCTGTTCCCGTACGCCCGTGAGACCCTGGACAGCCTGGTCACCCGTGGCTCGTTCCCGGCACTGATGCTGGCGCCGGTGAACTTCGATGCCCTGTACGCCCAAGAGCTGCAGCGCATGCAACAGGAAGGCGCGCCAACCGTTCAGTAAGCCTTCGATGTATAAAAAAGCGCCATCACAGGCGCTTTTTTTATGTACTGCTAACGCCTGTAGGAGCGAGCTTGCTCGCGAAGAGCGTCAACGATGACGCAGCTCTATCAGGTAGCCCACATCGCCTGTTGGTTTTTCGCGAGCAAGCTCGCTCCTACAGGGAGAAGGGGTGTTATTTAAAGCCGAGTTGGCGCCAGCCTTCGTAAACAGCGACGGCCACGGTGTTGGACAGGTTCAGGCTGCGGCAGCCTTCACGCATCGGCAAGCGCAGGCGGTGGCCATCGGGCAATGCGTCAAGCACCTCGGCCGGCAGGCCGCGGCTCTCGGGGCCGAACAGGAACGCGTCGCCCTCGGCAAAGCTGGCATCATGAAACGGCCGCGAGCCCTTTGTGGTGAATGCGAACAGCCGTGGGTGGCTCAGGCTCTCCAGGCAACTGGCGAGGTCGGCATGGCGCTTGAGGGTGGCGTACTCGTGGTAGTCCAACCCGGCACGGCGCAGGCGCTTGTCGTCCATGTCAAAGCCTAAAGGCTCGATCAAATGCAGGTGGCAGCCACTGTTGGCGCACAGCCTGATAACGTTGCCGGTATTCGGCGGAATTTCTGGTTGAAAAAGGATGACGTGAAACATGCACGGCTCCGAAGGCAAAGATGCGCTGCATTCTACCCCCGAAGACGACCCGAGACCGAAGCTATTGCCAAGGGTGTTGGGCTCATTGGCGATTGTCGGCTTGATGATTGGCTTGATGATCGGCCGCTTGACCACCCCCGAACCGCTTGAGCTGCAACAGGTAGAACCTGCGGCGCAGGGTTTGGTGGTGTGGTTCAACCACGAACCCAAGCTGCACGGCGAGCATATCGACGGCACCGTGGCGCTGCTGTTTGACGCTCAGGGCAAGGCTGCCAGCGGGCAGCTCAAGGTCAATGACAAGGACGTGAATTGGCGCATACGCAAGACCGATGCTGGCTTGCTGCTGAACCTGGTAGCGGCCCGGCCGTTGCGTGGGGAGTGGCGCGGTGCAGAGGTCGATGGCCGCTGGCGGCTGGAGATCCATCTCCAAGAGCAATAAAAGAGGGAGTTCCCGGCCTGCCTGTACCAGGGCTCCCAAAACGGGGTGAAGCCTGAGGCTTCGGTGTTAAAGAGGGGATTCTCGGCCTGCCTGTACCAAGGTCCCCGAAACTGGGTAGTACTGGGGTTGTTGCAGGGGGCGTGCCAAAACTTGCAATTGCTGCTTGAAAAAAATGCCAAAAAGCGCAAAGCCCCGGAATACGGGGCTTTGGTTGTTTCTACGGTTGTGAACTTCGTAGCGAAAGCGCTCTGTGAGGTTTCGGGTCTGTGCTCAATGCCGGTTCATAGTGCATTGAAGCGGTGCACAGTCTGCAGGCATTGCACAAAACACATGTGGGAGCTGGCTTGCCTGCGATGACGGTGTGTCAGCCCTATATCGGGTGGCTGACACACCGTCATCGCGGGCAAGCCCGGCTCCCGCAGTAGGTTTTCAGTGGCTTTGAGATTCAGGCCTCATCACCCTCATCATCATCCCCACCATCCACCTTCATTCCCAGTTCCTTGATCTTGCGCGTCAGGGTATTACGCCCCCAGCCCAGCAGCACGGCGGCATCGCGACGACGGCCGGCAGTGTGCTTCAACGCAGTCTCGATCATGATCCGCTCGAACGCCGGCACGGCGCTGTCCAGCAGGTTCGACTGGCCGCGTGCCAGGGCCTGGTCGGCCCATTGGCGCAGCGCCTGTTCCCAGTTGGTCACGGGTGCCGAGTCCTGCGGCAGGCTCAGCAGCTCCGGCGGCAGATCGCTGATGTGCACTTCGCGCCCGGACGCCATTACGGTGATCCAGCGGCAGGTGTTCTCCAGCTGGCGCACATTGCCGGGCCACGGCAGGTTCTTGAGGTATTCCTCGGTCTCGCTTTTGAGCAGCTTGGGCTCCACGGCCAGCTCCAGGGCGGCGCGGCTGAGGAAGTGGCGGGCGAGGGTGGGGATGTCTTCGCGACGGTCCGACATGCGCGGGATGTGGATGCGGATCACGTTGAGGCGGTGGAACAAGTCCTCACGGAATTTACCCGCATGCACCAGTGTTTCCAGGTTCTGGTGGGTGGCCGCGATGATGCGCACATCGACCTTGACCGGTGTATGCCCGCCCACACGGTAGAACTCGCCGTCAGCCAGCACGCGCAGCAAGCGAGTCTGGGTATCGGCCGGCATGTCGCCGATCTCATCGAGGAACAGCGTGCCGCCGTCCGCCTGTTCAAAGCGTCCGCGACGCAGGTTGGCTGCCCCGGTGAACGCGCCTTTTTCATGGCCGAACAGCTCGGACTCCATCAAATCCTTGGGAATCGCCGCCATGTTCAGCGCGATGAACGGCGAGGCCGCCCGTGGGCTGTGGCGGTGCAGGGCATGGGCCACCAGCTCTTTACCGGTCCCGGATTCGCCGTTGATCAGCACGGTGATGTTGGAGTGGCTCAAGCGCCCGATGGCGCGAAACACTTCTTGCATCGCCGGCGCTTCCCCGATGATTTCCGGGGTGCGGGTCAGGGTCGGCGGGGCTTCCTGGTTCTGTTGTTCCTGGGCGTGCTGGTTGGCGCGCTTGACCAGTGCCACCGCCTCATCCACGTCGAATGGCTTGGGCAGGTATTCAAAGGCGCCGCCCTGATAAGACGCGACAGCGCTGTCCAGGTCCGAGTGGGCGGTCATGATGATCACCGGCAAGCGCGGGTGCTGCTCGCGGATGCGCGCCAGCAAGTCCAGGCCACTGGCCCCAGGCATGCGGATGTCGGAAATGATCACGTCCGGCTGCTGGCGTGCCAGGCGGCTCATCACCCCATCGGCGCTGTCGAAGCTCTGGGTGGTCATGCCTTCTTGTTGCAAGGCTTTTTCGAGGACCCAGCGGATAGAACGGTCGTCGTCGACGATCCAGACAGTTTCACTACGGCTCATGTCGTGGGGGCTCCTTGTTCCAATGGCAGGAAGATCGAGAACGTGGTGTGGCCAGGGTGGCTCTCACATTCGATCAGGCCCTGATGCTGGCTGATGATGTTCTGGGTAATGGCCAGGCCCAGCCCGGTACCGTCCGGGCGGCCGCTGACCATGGGAAAGAAGATGGTTTCCTGCAGCTCCGCAGGAATGCCCGGGCCGTTGTCGATGATCTCGACCTTGGTCACCAGGCGATGGCGCACATGGCCGATGGTGAACTGGCGCAGGGCGCGGGTACGCAGGCTGATGCGGCCCAGGCGCAGCTCGTTCTGGCTGCTGATGGCCTGCATGGCGTTGCGCACGATGTTGAGCACCGCCTGGATCATCTGCTCGCGGTCGATCAACACATCGGGAATGCTTGGGTCGTAGTCGCGCACCAGGGTGATGCAGCCTTGGCTTTCGGCCTCGACCAGCTGGCAGACGCGCTCCAGCACCTCATGCACGTTGGTCATCGCCAGGGACGGCAGCTTGTTGGAGCCGAGCATGCGGTCCACCAGGTTACGCAGGCGGTCGGCTTCTTCGATGATGACGTTGGTGTAATCCTTGAGGTGCTCGTCCGGCAGCTCGCGGGACAACAGCTGTGCCGCGCCGCGAATACCGCCCAGCGGGTTCTTGATCTCATGGGCGAGGCCGCGCACCAGCATCTTGCTGGTTTCCTGCTTGGACAGCTGCGCTTCCTCCTTGGTGATGCGCAGCAGGCGGTCGCGGGGGTGGACTTCGAGTAGTAGCAGGGTCGCCCCGTTGCTCAGGATCGGGGTCACGGCGTAATCGACGGTCAGCGTCTGCCCGGTGAGCGCGGTGAGCATCGCTTCGCGCTTGGTGAACGGGTGTGCCTGCTCCACGGCCTGGCGCAACGAACTCAAGGCTTCGGCCGACTCGGTGAACAATTCGCTGATGAACTGCCCATGGCTGCGCTGGCCGCTGATGGCCAGGAGCATCTCCGCCGCCGGGTTCATGTACTCAAGGCGCAGGTCGGCATTGAGCAGGATGGTCGCGGTGGTCAGGTTGTCGAGTAACAAACGGTGCAGTGCATCGCTGATGGTCATCGGGACCTCTTTTGGAGCAAGGCGCGGGCTTGAGGCACACGCTGATACAAGGAAAATGCAAAAACCAAACCAAGGCTCCGAAAAGAAGCGCTAATGCCCTGAAATAAGGGGTTCAGGCGCGAAACTGTGGCGTTCTGCCAGCCTTAACGGGAAGTTTCGAACCAAAATGGGCTGGGCACTTGAGAAGGGTGCAGGCTATCGCACCAATATAGTGCGATTTTATGAAGGTTGTTCAGCCAGTGATGATTGTGGTCAGTGTGGGAGCTGGCTTGCCTGCGATAGCTGTGTGCATTCAACACTGCTATCGCAGGCAAGCCAGCTCCCACATTTTTAATTGGATTTGCAGTCCTTTTAACCTTTATAGATGCACAGTTCAGCGGTGGCGCGGATCATCGCCAATTGGCGCAGCGGATCATTCAGCGGTTCGTGTACTCCCTCGGCCAGCCATTGCGGGCACTGCGGGTCGGTGCGCTGTGGAGTGAAGTCGGCCAACTGCTGCAGCAGCCTTTTTTGCAGCTCGTCCAATCGCGGGCGGATCTGCTTGACCAAGTCCGGGCGCGGGTCGTCGGGCGCCTTGCCCTGGAACTGCCAATCGGACAGGTGGGTGTATTGCACCAGTTTGTTGGCTTCGATCTGGACGGCGAAGAACTGCTCGGCAGCGGCCGGGTCCAGCTTGTAGCTGGCAGCCTGGGCAGTAACGCTGGCGATCACCTCTTGTTCACGCTTCTTGTCCTCCACGGGCTTGTGGCTGTCCCATTTGCTCAGCGCCACCTGGTCGGCAATCTCCAGGCGTTCGGCGATGCTGTTGAGCAAGGGTTCGAGCGTAGGCGGCGCAGCGCTCGCACTGGCACTGATGAACAGCAGGGCAAATACAAGTCGATATCTCAAAGGTGATCTCCTGTGGGAGCGGGCTTGCCCGCGATGGCGGTGTGTCAGTGATACAGCAGGTGGCCGGCAGTGCGCTATCGCAGGCAAGCCAGCTCCCACACGTTGATTGGGTTTGCAGAGTTGGCGTAGCGTAACGCCCAGGCAAAAAAAAGACCTCCCGAAGGAGGTCTTTTTCATCACGCTGCCTCAAGCAGCGCTACCGGATCAGCAGCTGTAGTACAGCTCGTATTCCAGTGGGTGTACGAAGGTGCGTACTTTGATTTCTTCTTCGCTTTTCAGGGCGATGTAAGCGTCGATGAAGTCGTCGCTGAAAACGCCGCCTTTGGTCAGGAACGCACGGCCCTTGTCCAGCTCTTCCAGGGCTTCTTTCAGGCTGCCGCACACTTGTGGGATCTCTTTGGCCTCTTCAGGCGGCAGGTCGTACAAGTTTTTGTCGGCGGCGTCGCCAGGGTGGATCTTGTTCTGGATACCGTCCAGGCCGGCCATCATCAGGGCGGCGAAGGCCAGGTAAGGGTTGGCAGCCGGGTCCGGGAAGCGTGCTTCGATACGACGGCCTTTAGGGCTGTTGACGTAAGGAATACGGATCGAGGCGGAGCGGTTGCGTGCCGAGTAGGCCAGCATCACCGGCGCTTCAAAGCCTGGGACCAGACGCTTGTAGGAGTTGGTCGACGGGTTGGTGAAGCCGTTCAGGGCCTTGCCGTGCTTGATGATGCCGCCGATGAAGTACAGGGCGGTATCGGACAGGCCGGCATAGCCTTCACCGGCGAAGGTGTTCTTGCCATCTTTGGAAATCGATACGTGAACGTGCATGCCCGAGCCGTTATCGCCGTACAGCGGCTTAGGCATGAACGTAGCGGTGCGGCCATAGGCATCGGCAACGTTGTGCACGCAGTATTTCAGGGTTTGAACTTCGTCAGCCTTCTTCACCAGCGTGTTGAATTTCACGCCGATTTCGTTCTGGCCGGCAGTCGCCACTTCGTGGTGGTGAACTTCAACGGTCTGGCCCATTTCTTCCAGTGCGTTGCACATGGAGGTACGGATTTCGTGGTCGAAGTCGAACGGTGGTACTGGGAAGTAGCCGCCTTTCACGCCTGGACGGTGGCCTTTGTTGCCGCCTTCCACGTCCTGGTCGGACATCCACGAGCCTTGCTCGGAGAAAATCTTGAACATGGAGCCGGAGATGTCGGATTTGAACTTCACCGAGTCGAAGATGAAGAACTCTGGCTCAGGGCCGAAGAATGCGGTGTCGCCGATACCGGTGGACTTCAGGTATTCCTCGGCGCGGTGGGCGATGGCGCGTGGGTCGCGGTCATAGCCTTGCATGGTCGAAGGCTCGATGATGTCGCACACCAGGATCAGGGTTGGCTCTTCGGTGAACGGGTCGAGTACGGCGGTGCTGTCGTCTGGCAGCAGGATCATGTCGGAGGCTTCGATGCCTTTCCAGCCGGCGATGGAGGAACCGTCGAACATCTTGCCGACTTCGAAGAAGTCATCTTCCAGCGCATCGCGAGCCGGCATGGTCACGTGGTGCTGAGTGCCTTTTGTGTCCGTGAAGCGCAGATCAATCCATTTAACGTCATGATCTTTGATGAGTTGAACCGACTTCGACATGGTGTCCTCCGGGTGGCTTCGGGCTTGGGGTAGTGGAGTTAGCCCTTAGAATTTGGGTGATGCCGGCGCGGATACTCCGCCAAGGCAACCTGCCTCACAAGAGAGCAAATTGCATGCCAGTGCGCCAACATGGCCGTTTTGCCTCAAAATAGCCCCTATAACGGTGCAATCGGCAAAAACGGCATAAATCGCGCACTGCAATGTAGCGTTTATTTGCGCAAATGACCCGTTTTGGTGCATTGCGTAGGCAATGCATATTAACTGGTTAAACCTTGAGCGATTTCCGCTATAATCCGCGCCCCCCTTTTTCAGCAGGCCCGGCGCGCGCTGTTTCCATGAAATTAATCGTTAAAGTCTTCCCCGAGATCACCATCAAGAGCCGACCGGTACGGACGCGTTTCATCCGTCAGTTGGCCAAGAACATCCGTGCCGTGCTCCGCGACCTGGACCCGGCTGTGGTGGTGAACGGCGTGTGGGACAACCTCGAGCTGGAAACCCGCATAACCGACGCCAAAGCCTTGAAGGACATGACCGAGCGCCTGAGCTGCATGCCGGGCATCGCGCATTTCCTGCAGGTGGATGAGTACCCGCTGGGCGACTTCGACGACATCACCGAAAAGTGCAAGCAGCACTACGGCAGTGCGCTTGAAGGCAAGATTTTTTCGGTGCGCTGCAAGCGTGCCGGCAAGCATCCGTTCAGCTCCATGGACGTCGAGAAATACGTCGGCAGCAAGCTGCGTCGCGAGTGCGGTGCCGCTGGAATTTCCCTTAAGGCGCCACAAATTGAAGTGCGCATGGAAATTCGCGACCAACGGTTGTTTGTGATCCACAGCCAGCACAACAGCATCGGCGGCTACCCGCTGGGCGCCCTGGAACAGACCCTGGTATTGATGTCCGGCGGTTTCGATTCCACGGTGGCGGCCTACCAGATCATGCGTCGCGGCCTGATGAGCCATTTCTGCTTCTTCAACCTGGGCGGGCGTGCACATGAATTGGGCGTGATGGAAGTCGCGCACTTTATCTGGAAGAAATACGGCAGCTCCCAACGCGTGCTATTTGTAAGCGTGCCGTTCGAGGAAGTGCTGGGCGAAATTCTCGGCAAAGTCGATAACAGTCATATGGGCGTAGTATTGAAGCGTATGATGTTGCGCGCTGCGTCCCGAATCGCCGATCAATTGCAGATCGACGCCCTGGTAACCGGCGAAGCGATCTCCCAGGTCTCCAGCCAGACGCTGCCGAACCTGTCGATCATTGATTGCGTGACCGAGAAGCTGGTGCTGCGACCGCTGATCGCCAGCCACAAGCAGGACATCATCGACCTGGCAGAGCAAATCGGCACCGCCGACTTTGCCAAGCATATGCCTGAATACTGCGGGGTCATTTCGGTGAACCCCAAGACCCACGCCAAGCGTCACCGCGTGGAGCATGAAGAGAAAGAATTCGACATGGCGATTCTGGAGCGTGCGCTCGAGAACGCCAAGCTGGTGCCAATCGATCGGGTGATCGACGAATTGGGCCAGGATGTGCAGATCGAAGAAGTCAGCGAAGCCCTGGCCGGCCAGATCGTCATCGACATCCGTCACCCGGATGCCGCTGAAGACGAGCCGCTGGAAATCGCTGGCATCGACGTGCAAACGCTGCCGTTCTACGCACTGAACGCGCGTTTCAAGGAACTGGATAACAGCCGTCAGTACCTGTTGTATTGCGACAAAGGCGTGATGAGTCGCCTGCATGCCCACCATTTGCTCAGTGAGGGGCATGCCAATGTGCGCGTTTATCGACCGAGCTAAGAGCCCGGGGCTGTTTGCCTGTGGCCTGCGTCACCGGCCCCCCGACTCTGCCGTCAAGCTGTAACGGCAAGGCCTGACTCTACTGTTAATCGCTGCCACGACCTGTCAGCACACCGAATCCTCTGATCGAGATACACAAGTGATCGAAAATCTACGTAACATCGCCATCATTGCTCACGTTGACCATGGTAAAACCACCCTGGTAGACAAACTCCTGCGTCAATCCGGCACCCTGGAGCGCAACGAGCTCAACGACGAGCGCGTGATGGACTCCAACGACCAGGAAAAAGAGCGCGGTATTACCATCCTGGCAAAAAACACCGCTATCAACTGGAACGGCTACCACATCAACATCGTGGATACCCCGGGCCACGCCGACTTCGGCGGCGAAGTAGAACGCGTAATGTCGATGGTTGACTCCGTTCTGCTGCTGGTTGACGCTCAAGACGGCCCTATGCCGCAAACCCGTTTTGTGACCAAGAAGGCTTTCGAAGCCGGCCTGCGTCCGATCGTGTGCATCAACAAGGTTGACCGTCCAGGCGCGCGTCCGGACTGGGTTCTGGACCAGATCTTCGACCTGTTCGACAACCTGGGTGCTACCGAAGAACAGCTGGACTTCCAAGTCATCTACGCCTCGGCCCTGAACGGTATTGCTGGTCTTGACCACACCGACATGGCTGAAGACATGACTCCGCTGTACCAGTCGATCGTCGACAACGTACCAGCACCGAAAGTTGACCGTGAAGGCCCGTTCCAGATGCAAATCTCGGCACTGGACTACAACAGCTTCCTGGGTGTTATCGGCGTTGGCCGTATCGCTCGTGGTAGCGTCAAGCCGAACACCCCGGTTGTCGCTATCGGCGCTGACGGCAAGAAGCGTAACGGTCGTATCCTGAAGCTGATGGGTCACCACGGTCTGCACCGTGTAGACGTTGAAGAAGCTTTCGCTGGCGACATCGTATGCGTGAGCGGTATGGACTCGCTGTTCATCTCCGACACCCTGTGCCAGCCGGACAACGTCGAGGCGATGAAGCCTCTGACCGTTGACGAGCCAACCGTTTCCATGACGTTCCAGGTAAACGACTCGCCTTTCTGCGGTAAAGAAGGCAAGTTCGTGACCTCCCGTAACATCAAGGAGCGTCTGGACAAGGAGCTGCTGTACAACGTTGCTCTGCGTGTTGAAGAAGGCGACTCGGCTGACAAGTTCAAGGTCTCCGGCCGTGGTGAGCTGCACCTCTCGGTACTGATCGAAACCATGCGTCGCGAAGGCTTCGAAATGGGTGTTGGTCGTCCGGAAGTGATCATCCGTCAGGTTGACGGCGTGAAGCAGGAACCGTTCGAAAACGTCACCATCGACACCCCTGAAGAATCCCAGGGCAAGGTCATGGAAGAGATGGGCCTGCGTAAGGGCGACCTGACCAACATGGTGCCGGATGGCAAAGGCCGTGTGCGTCTGGAATACAACATCCCTGCTCGTGGTCTGATCGGTTTCCGTAACCAGTTCCTGACCCTGACCAACGGTGCTGGCATCCTGACCTCGATCTTCGATCGCTACGACACCATGAAGTCCGGCGACATGTCCGGCCGTCAGAACGGTGTTCTGGTATCGGTAGAAACCGGCAAGGCGCTGACCTACTCCCTGGAAACCCTCCAGGCGCGTGGCAAGCTGTTCGTTGAACACGGTCAAGAGATCTACAACGGCCAGATCGTTGGTCTGAACAGCCGTGACAACGACATGGGCGTCAACCCAACCAAAGGCAAGAAGCTCGACAACATGCGTGCTTCGGGCAAAGACGAAACCATCGCTCTGGTTCCACCTGTTCGCTTCACCCTGGAACAGGCTCTGGAATTCATCCAGGACGACGAGCTGTGCGAAGTCACGCCTAAGTCGATCCGTCTGCGTAAGAAGATCCTGGACGAAGGCGAGCGTACCCGCGCTGCCAAGAAAGCCAAGAACTGAGTTAACTCAGGCTGAATGAAAAACGCCCCCGGTCGAAAGGCCGGGGGCGTTTTTTTATGCCTGCAGAATGTGGGTTGTCTTTACTGGCCTCATCGCAGGCAAGCCAGCTCCCACATTTGAACGTGTTCACAAATCAAAATGTGGGAGCTGGCTTGCCTGCGATGAGGCCCTTAAGAGCTCCACAACGCGTGATCAGAACTTGTCGAGGGTCTTGAAGTTGGTCTCGCGCACCACTTCCTTGGGCTTATAAGCGCAATACCCCGGCCGCGGCCCGATTTTGGGGTGATTGCGGCAGGTATCCGGGCGCTTGTCATAAATAGTGCAAAAGCGCGTCTTACGATCCAGGTACAGGCAGTCGTTGTTGCTCATGCGCTGCAGGGTAAAAATTTCGGACTTGTTGTTGTAGCGCTCGACGATGCCTTCTTTCTGCAGACGCTTGGCGATGTTCTTCGGCGGATCGCCGCGCTCGAACTCATCGACGATGCCAATGCGGATCAGGTCCTTGATCTTCACCTCCACCGGCAGCGTGCAGCAGCTGGACACGCAGCCACCGCACATATGGGCGGAGTATTTCTGCCAGGTCTCTAGACGGTCGAGTTCCGCGGCGGCGATCAGTTGAGGCTTCATCAAGGTTCCAAGGTGGGGCGTTATCCGGGCGCGCGATCATACCGGGATTGGTGGTTTTTTGAACAATATTTTGCAGGTTTCAGCTCAAAGGTTTGGCCAGGGCCTGATCGGGCACGACCCCTGCATCAAATTCAGCCACAGGCCAATGAGTTGAAAAACTACCGAACCAGCACGTCTACCGTCTGTCAGACCGACTAGGCTCTAGCAACTCCTTCAATCTCGCCCGAGGTCGCACCGATGTCTCAGGAACCGCTTGCACGAGAAGCAGAGGTAGCCGCATTCCGCGATGCTGTCTTGACCAAACTCACCTACGCGGTGGGCAAGGACCCGGATCACGCCTTCGATCATGACTGGTTCGAAGCCATTGCCCTGGCCGCCCGCGACCAGATGGTCGATCACTGGATGGACCACACGCGGCGTATTTATCGCAAAGGCCAGAAGCGCGTTTATTACCTGTCCCTGGAATTTCTCATCGGCCGTCTGCTCTATGACAGCCTGAGCAATCTGGGTGTGCTGGAGATCGCTCGCGAAGCGCTGTCGGAGCTGGGCGTCGACCTGGAGCGCATCCGCCTGCTGGAGCCCGACGCGGCGCTCGGCAATGGTGGCCTGGGCCGTCTGGCGGCGTGCTTTATGGAAAGCATGTCGACCCTCGGCATTGCTGGCCACGGCTATGGCATCCGTTATGAACACGGCTTGTTCCGCCAAGCGATTGTCGACGGTTGGCAGCAGGAACAGACCGAGCGCTGGCTGGATTTCGGTAACCCTTGGGAATTCGAACGCGCCGAGGTGATTTACCCGATTGGCTTTGGCGGCAGCGTCGAAACCGTCGCGGACGCCTCCGGCAAGATGATCCAGGTATGGTCGCCCAACGAAACCGTACGTGCCGTTGCCTATGACACGCCGGTCGTCGGCTGGCGCGGCGCCAGCGTCAACACCCTGCGCCTTTGGCGTGCGCGGGCCGTAGAAGACCTGCACCTGGAGCGCTTCAACGCTGGTGACCATTTGGGCGCCGTCGCCGAAGTGGCCCGTGCCGAAAGCATCTCCCGCGTGCTTTACCCGGCCGACAGCACCGAAGCAGGGCAGGAGCTGCGCCTGCGCCAGGAATATTTCTTCGTCTCCGCGTCGCTGCAGGACTTGTTGCGCCGCCACAAGAACATGCACGGTTCGGTACTCAGCCTGGGCGAGCACGCCGCCATCCAACTCAACGACACCCACCCGTCCATCGCCGTGGCCGAGTTGATGCGCCAGTTGGTGGACCTGCATGACATTCCCTGGGAAGCCGCGTGGGATGTCACCGTCGAGACCCTTTCGTACACCAACCACACCCTGCTGCCCGAAGCGCTGGAAACCTGGCCTGTCGGTTTGATGGAGCGCATGCTGCCGCGGCACATGCAGATCATCTACCTGATCAACGCCCAGCACATTGACTCGCTGCGTGCCAAAGGCATCCACGACTTTGATGTTTTGCGCGCTGTGTCGCTGATCGAAGAAGACAATGGCCGCCGCGTGCGCATGGGCAATCTGGCGTTCCTGGGCTCCCATAGCGTCAACGGCGTGTCCGGTTTGCATACCCAGCTAATGCGCAGCACGGTGTTCTCCGAACTGCACAAGCTCTACCCCGAACGCATCAACAACAAAACCAACGGCATTACCTTCCGCCGCTGGCTGTACCAGGCCAACCCCAAGCTGACCGATATGCTGGTGGAAGCCCTGGGCCCGGCTATTCTCGACCAGCCTGAACAACGCCTGATCGAGTTGGAACCCTTTGCCGAGAAACCGGCCTTTCGCAAAGCATTTGCTGAGCAGCGCCTGCACAGCAAGCGCGCCCTGGCGCAGATCATCCATGAGCGCCTGGGCATCGCGATCAACCCGGCGGCGATGTTTGATGTGCAGGTCAAGCGCATCCACGAGTACAAGCGCCAACTGCTCAACCTGCTGCACACCGTGGCGCTGTACCAGGCGATCCGTGCCGAGCCGGGCATCGACTGGGTGCCTCGGGTGAAGATCTTCGCCGGCAAGGCAGCGGCCAGCTACCACCAGGCCAAGCTGATCATCAAGCTGACCAATGACATCGCCCGCACCGTCAACAACGACCCGACCGTACGCGGTCTGCTCAAGGTGGTGTTCCTGCCCAACTACAACGTCAGCCTGGCGGAAAGCATCATTCCGGCAGCGGATTTGTCGGAGCAGATTTCCACCGCCGGCTTCGAAGCGTCGGGCACCAGCAACATGAAGTTCGGCCTCAACGGTGCGCTGACCATCGGCACCATGGACGGCGCCAATGTGGAGATGCACGAGCGGGTCGGCGCCGAGCACATGTTTATCTTCGGTCTCAGTGCCCAGCAGGTGGAAGCTCGCAAGCATGCCGGCGAGTTCAGCGCCGGGCCGGACATCGCCGCGTCCCATCGTTTGAACGACGTGCTGCAAGCGATCCGTGGCGGGGTGTTTTCGCCGGATGACCCGGGGCGTTATGTGGGCCTGATCGATGGGCTGATCGACTACGACCGCTTCCTGGTGTGTGCCGACTTTGACGCCTACTGGGACGCACAGGCACGGGTCGAGGCGCATTGGCACGACTCCAAGGCCTGGTGGCGCTCGGCGGTGCTCAACACGGCGCGCATGGGCTGGTTCAGCTCGGACCGCACCATCCGCGAGTACGCCACCGAGATCTGGAAAGCCCTCGACTAACGGCCGCGGTTAAAAATGTGGGAGGGGGCTTGCCCCCGATAGCGGTTGATCAGTCACTCATGCATTGACTGAATGACCGCAATCGGGGGCAAGCCCCCTCCCACATCAAGCCGGGTCGTGAACTCTATTGGCGTTAAATCCTCTGATTAGAGGAAATCAGCCCCGACTCGCGCTAAACTGCGCGGGTTTTTAGCCCCCCATTCTCCGGAGCCTTCCATGTCCCGCGTTACCTTGAGTCGCTATTTGATCGAGCAGACCCGCAGCAACAACACGCCTGCCGATCTGCGCTTCCTTATCGAAGTGGTGGCGCGTGCTTGCAAGGAAATCAGCCACGCCGTTTCCAAAGGCGCACTGGGCGGTGTCCTGGGCAGCATGGGCACTGAAAACGTGCAGGGCGAAGTGCAGAAGAAGCTGGACGTGCTGTCCAACGAAATCCTGCTCGAAGCCAACGAATGGGGCGGCCACCTGGCTGGCATGGCGTCCGAAGAAATGGACAATGCCTACCAGATCCCAGGCAAATACCCGAAGGGCGCATACCTCTTGGTATTCGACCCACTGGACGGTTCGTCTAACATCGATATCAACGCACCGGTCGGCACCATCTTCTCGGTACTGCGTTGCCCCAACGAATACCTGAGCCAGAACGAAGCCCTGAACGAAAAGGCCTTCCTGCAGCCAGGTACTGAGCAAGTGGCTGCCGGCTACGCAATCTACGGCCCACAGACCATGCTGGTGCTGACCCTGGGCGATGGCGTCAAAGGCTTTACCCTGGACCGTGAAATGGGCAGCTTCGTACTCACCCACGAAGACATTTCGATTCCTGCTTCTACCCAGGAATTTGCCATCAACATGTCCAACCAGCGTCACTGGGAAGAACCGGTGAAGCGCTACGTCAACGAGCTGATGGAAGGCGAAGAAGGCCCGTTGAAGAAGAACTTCAACATGCGCTGGGTGGCCGCGATGGTTGCCGACGTGCACCGTATCCTGACCCGCGGTGGCCTGTTCATGTACCCGCGCGACAGCCGCGAGCCGTCCAAGCCGGGCAAACTGCGCCTGATGTACGAAGCCAACCCGATGTCGTTCCTGGTTGAACAGGCAGGCGGTGCGTCCACCGACGGCCACCAGCGCATCCTCGACATCCAGCCAGAAGGCCTGCACCAGCGTGTGGCGGTATTCCTGGGTTCGAAGGAAGAAGTTGAGCGCGTGACGGCCTATCACAAGAAGTAAGCCGTAACGAGCGGTGAGCCGCTGTATTGTGAGATGGATCACCGTTAAAGAAGCCCCGAAACGTTTCAGCGTTTTCGGGGCTTTTTTGTTTTCGCTCGTCGGGAACCAGACACCCCTTTTCCCTTCTAAGCTTCTGGCAGATACCCCCAGCTGCTTTGTCTCTCCAGGAGCTTTTCCATGTCTTTACGCCGTCTCGCCCTGCTGGCTTTTTGCGTGCTCTTAGCCGCTTGCAGCAAGGTCACCCAAGAAAACTACCAAAAGCTCTCAGCCGGCATGGCCAAGGCCGAGGTGGAGTCGTTGCTGGGCAAGCCAACCGATTGTTCCGGCGCACTGGGCATGTCCAGCTGCACCTGGGGCGATAAAAGCAGCTTTATCAGCGTGCAGTACGCCGGTGACAAAGTTCTGATGTTTTCCGGGCAAGGCCTGAAGTAAACCGGGGCGCGAGCCTACGGGAGAAGAAGAATGATGCGTTTTGTTTTGTTCCTTTGCGCCAGCCTGTTTTTGGCGGGCTGTGCCAGCCATTCTGGCGATGATCTGCAACCCAAGACTGCGAGCAACGTCAACCTCAAGCGTTACCAGGGCACCTGGTATGAGTTGGCCCGGTTGCCGATGTACTTCCAGCGCAACTGTGCGCAATCCGAAGCCCGCTATACCTTGCTGCCTGATGGTGACATGTCGGTGTTCAACCGCTGCCTGACGCCTGAGTGGAAGTGGCAAGAGGCCAAAGGCACGGCCACGCCGCAGGTGCCAGGCAAGACCGACAAGCTGTGGGTGGAATTCAATAACTGGTTTACGTCACTGTTGCCGGGCGTTGCCAAGGGCGACTACTGGGTGCTGTATGTCAGCGATGACTACAAGACCGCCATCGTCGGCAGCCCGAGCCGTCGCTATATGTGGATCCTGTCGCGCACGCCGACGGTGAGTGCCGAGACCCGCGAAGACCTGCTGAGCAGGGCGCGACAGCAAGGGTATGACACCACGCGGTTGATCTGGCGTACGTCGGATAAGCAGATGGCGAAGACGTCCCAGTAATTGGCTGCACCCCCAATCAAATGTGGGAGCTGGCTTGCCTGCGATAGCATCAACCCGGTGTAACTGATGCACCGAGGTGTCTGTATCGCAGGCAAGCCAGCTCCCACAGTTGTCATGGATTGGCTGTTAGTTCAGCAAGTCCTTCAGGACCTGGGTGAATGCCCGGCGGCTGTCTTCTTCGCCAGCATGATGCCCATCTCGCACCACCCACTTGCCATTGACCAGTACATCGCGCACTTGCCGATCCCCACCGGCAAATAGCCAGCGGTTGAGAATCCCATCCTCATTGGCCGTCGCCAAGTACGGATCGCTACCGTCCAGCACAATCCAATCCGCACGCTCGCCCACTTGCAGTCGACCAATCGGCTGGCCCAGCGCTTGTGCGCCACCGTCCAGCGCAGCATCGAACAGCGTGCGACCCACCATCGGTTGGTCACTGCGATACAACCGATTACGCCGTTGATCGCGCAAACGCTGGCCATATTCCAACCAACGCAACTCTTCCACCACGCTCAGTGACACATGGCTGTCGGAACCTATACCCATGCGCCCACCTTGGGCGAGGAAATCCACCGCCGGGAAAATCCCATCGCCCAGGTTGGCTTCGGTGGTCAGGCACAAACCGGCAATCGCTCGGCTGTTGGCCATGCGTGTGACTTCGTCGGCATCGGCATGGGTGGCATGCACCAGGCACCAGCGCTCATCTACCTCGACATTGTCATACAGCCACTGCAACGGGCGCTTGCCGCTCCAGGCCAGGCAGTCGTCGACTTCCTTTTGCTGTTCAGCGATGTGGATATGCACCGGGCAGGCCTTGTCACTGGCGGCCAGCACGGTATGGATTTGTTCGGGGGTGACGGCGCGCAGGGAGTGGAAGCACAGGCCCAGTTGCTGTGCCGGTTGTGCCGCCAGAATTGGCTGCAGGCGCGCTTGTAGGTCCAGGTAGCTTTCGGTGGTGTTGATAAACCGTCGCTGGCCTTCATTCGGCGCTTGGCCACCAAAGCCTGCGTGGGTGTAGAGCACCGGCAGCAAGGTCAGGCCGATGCCGCTGCTGGCGGCCGCCAGGCTGATCTGACGCGACAGCTCCGTACGGTCGGCATAGGGCTGGCCGCTGAGATCGTGGTGCACGTAATGAAACTCGGCCACCGAGGTGTAGCCGGCCTTGAGCATTTCAATATAGAGCTGGCGGGCGATGACCTGTAACTGCTCGGGGTTGATCTTGCCGACCATGCGGTACATCAAGTCGCGCCAGGTCCAGAAGCTGTCATTGGGGTTGCCGGCTACTTCGGCCAAGCCCGCCATGGCGCGTTGGAAGGCATGGGAGTGCAGGTTCGGCATGCCCGCCAACACCGGGCCGCTGAGCCGTTCGGCGCCTTCTGCACTGGCATTGGGCTCAACCTTTGTCAGCAGGCCATCGGCGCTGACTTCAAGACGTACATCGTTGGCCCATCCATTAGGCAGCAGTGCGCGTTCGGCAAAGAAAGCGGACATGATCAAGGCACCCCGGTCGTGTGTTTATTTGTATATACATATACAGACGTTTGCCTGCTCGGTAAACTCCGGCAATCTATGCATCTTTTTCCCCTGCAAGGATTCCCTGTGCCGACTCCGCCCGCCAACTCTTCGCTGGCTGCCCACATGGACGAAAGTCCGGCGCCCTTGTATGCCCGCGTCAAACAGATGATCAGCCAGCAGATCCTCAACGGCAACTGGCCGCCCCATTACCGCGTGCCGTCGGAAAGCGAGCTGGTCAGCCAGTTGGGCTTCAGCCGCATGACCATCAACCGTGCCCTGCGCGAGCTGACCGCCGAAGGCCTGCTAGTGCGTATGCAAGGCGTGGGGACCTTCGTGGCCGAGCCTAAGAGCCAATCGGCCCTGTTTGAAGTGCACAACATCGCCGATGAAATCGCCTCCCGCGGGCATCGGCACACTTGCCAAGTGATCACCCTGGGCGAAGAGGCTGCCGGTTCCGAGCGCGCCGTTGCCTTGGAAATGCGCGAAGGCGGGCGGGTGTTCCACTCGTTGATCGTGCATTACGAGAACGACATTCCCGTGCAGATCGAAGACCGTTTCGTCAACGCCCTGGTCGCGCCGGAATACCTGCAGCAGGACTTCACCCAGCAAACCCCCTACGCCTATTTGAACCAGGTGGCGCCGTTGACCGAGGGCGAGCATGTGGTTGAGGCCATCCTCGCCGATGCCGCCGAGTGCAAGTTGTTGCAGATCGAGCCGAGCGAGCCCTGCCTGTTGATTCGCCGGCGCACCTGGTCGGGTCGCCAGCCGGTGACGGCGGCGCGGTTGATCCACCCCGGTTCCCGTCACAGCCTCGAAGGACGCTTCAGTAAATGAGTGAGATCAACGTCTGGCGTGCCGCCGACTACGTGCGCATGCCGTGGAAAAACGGCGGCGGCAGCACTGAAGAAATCGCCCGGGATGCGGGTACTGGCCTGGAGGGTTTTGGCTGGCGTTTGTCGATCGCCGATATCGCCGAGTCGGGTGGCTTCTCTACCTTCGCGGGCTATCAACGCGTAATCACGGTAATCAAGGGCGCCGGCATGGTGCTGACCGTAGACGGTGAGGAGCAACGTGGGTTGTTACCGCTGCAGCCGTTCGCGTTCAAGGGCGAAAGCCAGGTGTCATGCCGTTTGATCACGGGGCCGATTCGCGACTTCAACCTGATCTACTCGCCACAGCGTTACCATGCACGCTTGCAGTGGGTGGATGGCGTGCAGCAGTTTTTCAGCACCGCGCAGACAGTGCTGGTGTTCAGCGTGGCGGATGAAGTGAAGGTGCTGGGCGAGAAGCTCGGCCACCATGATTGCCTGCAAGTGGACGGTAACACGGGCCTGCTGGATATCGGCGTCACTGGCCGCTGCTGCATCATAGAACTGACTGCACTCGGTTAAAAACTGTGGGAGCTGGCTTGCCTGCGATAGCGGTGTATCAGCCTAGGATGTGCTGACTGACACACCGCTATCGCAGGCAAGCCAGCTCCCACATTTGTTTTGCATTGTTCACACAATCTGTTTCCACTCCGCGCACCAATTTGTTACCGAACGCCCCAGCGTGACGCAAAGCCACGTTGTCGTGACAAATCCTCTTTGCCATAAAACATCTCCGTAAGAAATTTCATCAAACCTCCAGGCCTTGATTATCAAGGCTTGCGCGCAGCTACGAAAAAAATCTGCAGGGCTCATTTCAAAAGTTGGCCGCTCGATTGCATATGCTTGTACATACAAGTAAAGATGTGTGCGTAAGACCTCGCACCATCCATGTCCGCGCATCGATCGCCGAGGAGTCCTAGCTGTGACCAAGCCTACAAAATACCGTGACGTCGAAATCCGCGCCGCCCGCGGTAACAAGCTCACCGCCAAAAGCTGGCTGACCGAAGCGCCGCTGCGCATGCTGATGAACAACCTCGACCCGCAAGTGGCCGAGAACCCCAAGGAACTGGTGGTGTACGGCGGTATCGGTCGCGCGGCGCGCAACTGGGAGTGCTACGACCAGATCGTCGAGAGCCTCACCAATCTGAACGACGACGAAACCCTGCTGGTGCAATCCGGTAAGCCGGTCGGCGTGTTCAAGACCCACAGCAACGCCCCGCGCGTGCTGATCGCCAACTCCAACCTGGTACCGCACTGGGCCAGCTGGGAGCATTTCAACGAACTGGATGCCAAGGGCCTGGCCATGTACGGCCAGATGACCGCCGGCAGTTGGATCTATATCGGCAGCCAGGGCATTGTCCAAGGCACCTATGAAACCTTCGTCGAAGCCGGCCGCCAGCACTACAACAGCGACCTGACCGGTCGCTGGGTGCTCACCGCCGGCCTCGGCGGCATGGGCGGCGCGCAGCCATTGGCCGCGACCCTGGCCGGCGCCTGCTCGCTGAACATCGAATGCCAACAAGTCAGCATCGACTTCCGCCTGAACAGCCGTTACGTCGACGAGCAAGCCACCGACCTCGACGACGCCCTGGCGCGCATCGCCAAGTACACCAAGGAAGGCAAGGCCATCTCCATCGCGCTGCTGGGCAACGCCGCAGAGATCCTGCCAGAACTGGTCAAGCGTGGCGTGCGCCCGGATATGGTCACCGACCAGACCAGCGCCCACGACCCACTCAACGGTTACCTGCCGGCCGGCTGGACCTGGGACGAATACCGCGCTCGCGCCAAGACCGAGCCGGCCGCCGTGATCAAGGCCGCCAAGCAGTCGATGGCCGTACACGTCAAAGCCATGCTCGAATTCCAGAAGCAAGGCATCCCGACCTTCGACTACGGCAACAACATCCGCCAGATGGCTCAGGAAGAAGGCGTGGAAAACGCGTTCGACTTCCCAGGTTTCGTACCGGCCTACATCCGCCCGCTGTTCTGCCGTGGCATCGGCCCGTTCCGTTGGGCGGCGCTGTCCGGTGACCCGCAGGACATCTACAAGACCGACGCCAAAGTCAAAGAACTGATCCCGGACGACGCCCACCTGCACAACTGGCTGGACATGGCTCGCGAGCGCATCAGCTTCCAGGGTTTGCCGGCACGTATCTGCTGGGTCGGCCTGGGCCAGCGCGCCAAGTTGGGCCTGGCGTTCAACGAAATGGTGCGCAGCGGTGAGCTGTCCGCGCCGGTCGTGATCGGCCGTGACCACCTGGACTCCGGCTCGGTCGCCAGCCCGAACCGCGAAACCGAAGCCATGCAGGACGGCTCCGACGCTGTGTCCGACTGGCCACTGCTCAACGCCTTGCTTAATACCGCGAGCGGCGCAACCTGGGTGTCGCTGCACCACGGTGGTGGCGTGGGTATGGGCTTCTCCCAGCACTCAGGGATGGTGATTGTCTGCGACGGTACTGACGAAGCGGCCGAGCGGATTGCTCGCGTGCTGCACAACGACCCGGCGACCGGGGTGATGCGCCATGCCGATGCGGGTTACCAGATCGCTATCGACTGCGCCAAGGAACAAGGCCTGAACCTGCCGATGATCAAGTAACGGCTGGCGCAGTACCTGTGGGAGCTGGCTTGCCTGCGATGCAGACGACGCGGTCTGACAGTAAGACCGAGGTGATGCTATCGCAGGCAAGCCAGCTCCCACAGAAGAGCAAGATGCATACAAAACAATCCATCAGAGGTTGAACAACATGGCTGCAAACGACACCACCCCGTTGATCGAGAAACGTTCGATCGACTACATCCCGGAAGCGGAAAGACATGGTCGTCTATTCAGCCAGTTCACCCTGTGGATGGGTGCCAACCTGCAGATCACTGCGATTGTCACCGGGGCGTTGGCCGTGGTGCTGGGTGGTGATGTGTTCTGGTCCTTGATCGGCCTGCTCATCGGTCAACTGATCGGCGGCGGCGTCATGGCGCTGCATGCGGCGCAAGGGCCCAAGCTTGGCCTGCCGCAGATGATTTCCAGCCGGGTGCAGTTCGGCGTTTACGGCGCGGCCATTCCGATTGTGCTGGTGTGCCTGATGTACCTGGGCTTTACCGCCACCGGCACGGTGCTGTCGGGCCAGGCGCTGGGCCAATTGTTCGGGGTCAGCGACAGCGTCGGCATCCTGATTTTTGCCAGTGTCATCGTGCTGGTTACGGTGCTGGGTTACCGCGTGATCCACTTCATCGGCCGGGTTGCCAGCCTGATTGGCGTGGTTGCCTTTGTGTACCTGTTCAGTCGCTTGATGAGCCAGACCGACGTTGGCGCACTCCTGCAAATCCGCCACTTCAGTTGGAGCAGCTTCCTTTTGGCCGTGTCACTCGCGGCCTCCTGGCAGATCGCCTTCGGCCCTTACGTGGCGGACTACTCACGTTACCTGCCGAGCCACACGTCATCGGTGAAAACCTTCCTCGCGGCGGGCGCAGGTTCGGTCATCGGGGCCCAAGTGGCGATGGTCCTCGGCGTGTTTGCCGCGGCCATATCCAACGGGCAGTTTGCCGGCCACGAGGTGGCGTACATCGTGGGCTTGAGCGGCACGGGGGCCACCGCTGCGTTGCTGTACTTCAGCATCGCCTTTGGCAAGGTCACCATCTCGACGCTCAACTCCTACGGCAGCTTCATGTGCATCGCCACTATCATCAGCGGCTTTCGCGGGCGCCTGGAGGTTACGCGTCTGCAGCGTCTGGTGTTCGTGCTGCTGATCGTCGGCACGGCCACGCTGATCGCGTTGCTCGGCCAGCATTCGTTCCTCGGTGCATTCAAGTCGTTCATCTTGTTCCTGCTGGCGTTCTTTACGCCCTGGAGCGCGATCAACCTGGTGGATTACTACTGCATCACCCGCGAACGTTATGACGTGCCGGCGCTGGCCGACCCGAACGGTCGCTACGGCCGTTGGAACCTGCTGGGCATCAGCGTCTACGTATTCGGCGTGCTGGTGCAGTTGCCGTTCATCTCCACCAAGTTCTACACCGGCCCCCTGGTGGCCGCGCTGGGGGATGTGGATATCTCCTGGATCATCGGCCTGGTACTGCCGGCGGCCCTGTATTACGTGTGTGCAAAAAAATGGCACGGCACGGTACCCGATCACCTGATCCTGCCAAAAGAGCAGGGCGCTTCACCCACAACAAACGGGCTGGCTGCACAAGCCTGATGGGACGTGGACAGGGCAGGACGCCTACTGACTGCCGTAATCCATTTCATGATTGGGAGCGTCACAACAATGACTATGAATAAGACCTTGCTGGCTACTTTGTTCGCCGCTGGCGTGCTGGCAAGTGCCGGCGCCCAGGCGGCCGGCTGGTGTGAATCCGGCAAGCCGGTGAAATTCGCCGGCCTGAATTGGGAAAGCGGCATGTTGCTCACCGACATCCTGCAAACCGTGCTGGAAAAAGGCTACGACTGTAAAACCGACAGCCTGCCGGGCAACTCCATCACCATGGAAAACGCCCTGGGCAGTAACGACATCCAAGTGTTCGCCGAGGAGTGGGTAGGCCGCAGCGAAGTCTGGAACAAAGCCGAGAAGGCCGGCAAAGTCGTCGGCGTCGGGGCTCCGGTGGTCGGCGCGGTCGAAGGCTGGTACGTGCCGCGCTATGTGATCGAAGGCGACGCCAAGCGCAAGCTCGAACCCAAGGCGCCGGACCTGAAAAACATCGCCGACCTGGCCAAATACGCCTCGGTGTTCAAGGACCAGGAAGAGCCGTCCAAGGGCCGCTTCTACAACTGCCCGGCCGGCTGGACCTGCGAGCTGGACAACAGCGAAATGCTCAAGAGCTACGGCCTGGAAAGCACCTACACCAACTTCCGCCCGGGCACCGGCCCGGCGCTGGATGCGGCCGTGCTGTCGAGCTACAAGCGCGGCGAGCCGATCCTGTTCTACTACTGGTCACCGACGCCGCTGATGGGCCAGGTCGACTTGGTCAAGCTGGAAGAAAAGCCCGGCGTGGATAAAACCGTGAGCATCAAAGTCGGCCTGTCCAAGACTTTCCACGAGCAAGCCCCGGAACTGGTGGCCGTGCTGGAAAAGGTCAACCTGCCCATCGACCTGCTGAACCAGAACCTGGGCCGCATGGCCAAGGAGCGGATCGAGTCGCCGAAACTGGCGAAAATATTCCTCAAGGAACATCCTGAAGTCTGGCACGCCTGGGTGAGCGAAGACGCAGCCAAGAAAATCGACGCGGCCTTGTAGGTCAAGGGTGCACGGCTACCCTCAAGGGTGGCCGGGCGGCTGGCCACAACCCACTGGATCGAGAGCACGATATGTTTCCTGAGAGTTTTACCTTTTCCATCGCCGACTGGGTCAACGGTTGGGTGGACGCACTGGTCACCAACTACGGCGATGTGTTCCGGCACATCTCCGATACGCTGCTGTGGGCCATCGTCAACCTGGAAGGCCTGCTGCGCGCAGCGCCCTGGTGGCTGATGCTCGCCATCGTCGGCGGTATTGCCTGGCACGCCACCCGCAAGGTGGTGACCACGGCGGTGATTGTCGGCTTGCTGTTCCTGGTGGGCGCGGTTGGCCTGTGGGACAAGCTGATGCAGACCCTGGCGTTGATGATGGTGGCCACGGTGATCTCGGTGTTGATCGGCATCCCCCTGGGTATCCTGTCGGCGCGCAGTAATCGCCTGCGTTCGGTGCTGATGCCGCTGCTGGACATCATGCAAACCATGCCCAGCTTCGTGTACCTGATCCCGGTGCTGATGCTGTTCGGCCTGGGCAAAGTCCCGGCGATTTTCGCCACGGTGATCTACGCCGCGCCGCCGCTGATTCGCCTGACAGACCTGGGTATTCGCCAGGTCGATGGCGAAGTCATGGAAGCCATCAACGCCTTCGGCGCCAACCGCTGGCAGCAACTGTTCGGCGTGCAATTGCCGCTGGCGCTGCCAAGCATCATGGCCGGGATCAACCAGACCACCATGATGGCGCTGTCGATGGTGGTGATCGCCTCGATGATCGGTGCCCGTGGCTTGGGTGAAGACGTGCTCGTCGGCATCCAGACCCTCAACGTCGGCCGTGGCCTTGAAGCCGGGCTGGCGATCGTGATTCTCGCAGTGGTCATCGACCGCATTACCCAGGCTTATGGCCGTCCACGGCATGAGGCGAGCAAATGACGACTGTCAGCAAAATCGAAGTCAAAAACGTCTTCAAGATTTTCGGCGCGCGCGCCCAGGATGCGCTGGCCATGGTCGGCCAGGGCAAGACCAAAGACCAGGTACTGGCCGAGACCGGTTGCGTGGTCGGTGTGAATGACCTGTCCCTGAGCATCGGCACCGGTGAGATCTTTGTGATCATGGGCTTGTCGGGTTCGGGCAAATCCACTCTGGTGCGCCACTTCAACCGCCTGATCGACCCCACCAGCGGCGCGATCCTGGTGGACGGCGAAGACATCCTGCAACTGGACATGGACGCCCTGCGCCAATTCCGTCGGCACAAGATCAGCATGGTGTTCCAGAGCTTCGGCCTGCTGCCCCACAAGAGCGTGCTCGACAACGTTGCCTACGGCCTTAAAGTGCGTGGCGAAACCAAGCAGGTCTGCGCCGACCGTGCGTTGCACTGGATCGAAACCGTGGGCCTCAAGGGCTACGAAAACAAATACCCGCACCAGCTGTCCGGCGGCATGCGCCAGCGCGTGGGCCTGGCTCGCGCCTTGGCGGCCGACACCGACATCATCCTGATGGACGAAGCCTTCAGCGCTCTCGACCCGTTGATACGTGCCGAGATGCAAGACCAGTTGCTGGAGCTGCAAAAGACCCTGCACAAGACCATCGTGTTCATCACCCACGACCTCGACGAGGCCGTGCGCATCGGCAACCGCATTGCGATCCTCAAGGACGGCAAGCTGATCCAGGTCGGCACCCCGCGAGAGATTCTGCACTCGCCGGCGGATGAGTATGTGGACCGCTTTGTTCAGCGGCGGGCGGCGGTGGTCTGATCCGGGCTGTGTGGTGAATCGGTTGGCGCCATCGCAGGCAAGCCAGCTCCCACACTTGATTGGGTTCACATAGGTCAAATGTGGGAGCCGGGCTTGCCCGCGATGAGGCCGGCAATGCTGTAGAGATTATGAAGAGGTCAACGATGTCCCAGGCAACAACAATCATTATCGCCGACACCCCAATGCGCTGGCAGGACGTCACCGCCGTTGCCCGTCACGGCGCCATGCTCGAACTCTCCGGCCACGCCTGGGCGCGCATCGACAATGCCCAAGCCATCGTGCAACGCATCGTCACCAGCGGCGAGCGCGCCTATGGCGTGAACACCGGCCTGGGCGCGCTGTGCAACGTCTCGCTCAAGACCGAGCAACTGAGCCAACTGTCGCGCAACACGCTGCTGAGCCACGCCTGCGGTGTCGGCCCGGTGCTCAGCGATGAGCAGACCCGCGCGATCATCTGCGCGGCGATCATCAACTACAGCCATGGCAAATCCGGCCTGCATCCGCAGGTGGTGCACGCGCTGCTGGCGCTGCTCAACCATGGCATCACCCCGCAGGTGCCGTCCCAAGGCTCGGTGGGGTATCTGACCCACATGGCCCATATCGGCGTGGCCCTGCTGGGCGTCGGCAATGTGAGCTACCGCGGCCGCATCGTCCCGGCGCAACAAGCCCTCAGCGAAGAAGGTTTGCAGCCCGTGGTACTCGGCGCCAAGGACGGCCTGTGCCTGGTCAATGGCACGCCGTGCATGACCGGCCTGAGCTGCCTGGCCCTGGCCGATGCGCATCACTTGCTGCAATGGGCCGACGTGATCGGCGCCATGAGTTTCGAAGCCCAGCGCGGCCAGATCGACGCCTTCGACGAGGCCATCATTGCCCTCAAGCCGCACCCGGGCATGCAGCATGTAGGTATCAACCTGCGTGCCCTGCTCGACGGCAGTGAGGTGATTGCCAGCAGCAAAGGCATCCGCACTCAGGACGCCTTGAGCATTCGCTCGATCCCGCAGATTCACGGCGCGGCCCGCGACCAGGTGGAACACGCCACGCGCCAGATCGAGACCGAACTCAACAGCGCCACCGACAACCCGCTGGTGCTGGGCACGCCGGACAATTACCGCGTGGTGTCCCAGGCCAACCCCCACGGGCAGTCCGTCGCGATGGCGGCCGATATGCTCGCCATCGCCATGGCCGAGATCGGCTCGGTGGCCGAGCGCCGCCTGGACCGCCTGGTCAACCCGCATGTCAGCGGCCTGCCAGCCTTTCTGGTGAGCAACCCGGGCGTCAATTCCGGAATGATGATCGTGCAATACGTCGCCGCGTCCTTGTGCGGGCAAAACCGCCAGTTGGCGCAACCGGCGGTGCTGGACAATTTCGTCACCTCGGGCCTGCAGGAAGACCACTTGAGCATGGGCACCAACGCCGCGCTCAAGCTGCACCAGGTGCTGGCCAACGTCACCCAGATTCTTGCCATCGAGTACCTGCTGGCCGCCCAGGCTTTCGAGTTTCTCAAGGACCAGCGCTTCGGCGCCGGTACCGACCGCGCCTGGCGTCAGCTGCGCGAGGTGGTCCCCGCGTATGAACAGGACCGTTGGCTGGCGCCGGATATTGCCGCCGCTGCTCAATTGCTTAAAGACACTGCTTTACCGAATTTGCACTGAACACCTAAGAACAATTCACAAGGAGAATGAATGTGACTGCGCTAAACCTGATTCCAGGCCAACTGAGCCTCGCCCAACTGCGTGCCATCTACCAGCAGCCAGTAACCCTCAGCCTGGATGACAGCGCCTCGGCCCAGATCGAAGCCAGTGTTGCCTGCGTGGAGCAGATTCTCGCCGAGAACCGCACCGCCTATGGCATCAACACCGGTTTTGGCCTGTTGGCCTCGACCCGCATTGCCAGCGAAGACCTGGAAAACCTCCAGCGCTCTCTGGTGTTGTCCCACGCTGCTGGCGTCGGTGAGCCGATCAGCGATGCGCTGGTGCGCCTGGTCATGGTGCTCAAGGTCAACAGCCTGAGCCGTGGCTTCTCCGGGATTCGTCGCCAGGTGATCGACGCGTTGATCGCGCTGATCAATGCCCAGGTGTACCCGCACATTCCGCTCAAGGGTTCGGTCGGCGCCTCCGGTGACCTGGCGCCCTTGGCGCATATGTCTCTGGTACTGCTTGGCGAAGGCAAGGCACGTCACAAGGGCGAATGGCTGGAAGCCACCGAAGCGTTGAAAATCGCCGGCCTCACGCCGCTGACCCTGGCCGCCAAAGAAGGCCTGGCCCTGCTCAACGGCACCCAGGTGTCCACGGCCTATGCCCTGCGTGGCCTGTTCGAAGGCGAAGACCTGTTCGCCGGCGCCCTCGCATGCGGCGGCCTCACGGTGGAAGCGGTACTGGGTTCGCGTTCGCCGTTCGATGCGCGTATTCATGCAGCGCGTGGCCAGCGTGGCCAGATCGACTCGGCAGCGGCCTATCGCGACCTGCTCGGTGAGAGCAGCCAGGTGTCCCAATCGCACCAGAACTGCGACAAGGTGCAAGACCCGTATTCCCTGCGTTGCCAGCCACAGGTCATGGGTGCGTGCCTGA
The DNA here is from genome assembly GCF_009935965.1 of Pseudomonas sp. L13. Lineage (NCBI taxonomy): Bacteria > Pseudomonadati > Pseudomonadota > Gammaproteobacteria > Pseudomonadales > Pseudomonadaceae > Pseudomonas > Pseudomonas sp. L13. The sequence continues at coordinate 34,858 of NZ_QODJ01000005.1, read as the reverse complement.
CCCAGTTGCGCCAGGCCGCCGAGGTGCTGGTGGTAGAAGCCAACGCAGTGTCGGATAACCCGCTGGTCTTTGCCGCCGAGGGTGACGTGATTTCCGGTGGCAACTTCCACGCCGAACCGGTGGCCATGGCGGCCGACAATATGGCGCTGGCCATTGCCGAAATCGGCTCCCTGAGCGAGCGCCGGATTTCGTTGATGATGGACAAGCACATGTCGCAACTGCCGCCGTTTCTGGTGGGCAATGGCGGGGTGAACTCGGGCTTCATGATCGCCCAGGTGACCGCTGCCGCGCTCGCCAGCGAGAACAAGGCGCTGGCCCATCCCCATAGCGTCGACAGCTTGCCGACCTCCGCCAACCAGGAAGACCACGTGTCCATGGCTCCGGCTGCGGGCAAGCGTTTGTGGGAAATGGCCGAGAACACCCGGGGCATCCTCGCGGTGGAATGGCTCGCGGCGTGCCAGGGCCTGGACCTGCGCGACGGCCTGAAGACCTCGCCCAAGCTGGAAAAAGCCCGTGGCATCCTGCGCGGCAAAGTAGCGTTCTATAACAAGGACCGTTTCTTCGCCCCGGACATCAACGCCGCCAGCGAACTGCTCGCCAGCCGCTGCCTGAACGAGCTGGTGCCGGCCAAGTTGCTGCCAAGCCTCTAACACGCCGCCGCCCCCACTGTAGGAGCGAGCTTGCTCGCGAAAATCGTTAACGATAACGCGACGAACCTGACACCCCTCTGCGCTCTCAGGTTTTTCGCGAGCAAGCTCGCTCCTACAGGTGAGGGCACGTTTTTCTCGGATAAGAATAATTAGGGAAGAGAAATGCACCAGCCAGAAAAAGGTTTGAAACGCGGGCTCAACGCCCGACATATTCGCTTCATGGCCCTGGGGTCCGCGATCGGCACCGGGCTGTTCTATGGCTCTGCCTCCGCCATCCAGATGGCCGGCCCGGCCGTGCTGCTGGCCTACCTGATCGGCGGCGCCGCCGTCTTTATGGTGATGCGCGCCCTCGGTGAGATGGCCGTACACAACCCGGTGTCCGGCTCCTTCGGCCATTACGCCAGCACCTACCTGGGGCCCATGGCCGGGTTTATCCTCGGCTGGACCTACGCCTTTGAAATGATCATCGTCTGCCTCGCCGACGTCACCGCGTTCGGCATCTACATGGGCTTCTGGTTTCCCGAAGTGGCCCGTTGGGTCTGGGTGCTTGGCATCGTGTTTTTGATCGGCGGCCTGAACCTGTGCAACGTCAAAGTCTTTGGCGAGATGGAGTTCTGGCTGTCGCTGCTCAAGGTCGGCGCCATTGTGGCGATGATCCTCGGCGGTTTTGGCATCATGCTGTTTGGCATTCACTCGGCGGGCGAAACCCAGGCCAGTGGCCTGAGCAACCTGTGGGCCCACGGCGGCTTCATGCCCAACGGCATCGGCGGGTTGATTGCTTCGTTTGCGGTAGTGATGTTTGCCTTCGGCGGCATCGAGATCATCGGCATCACGGCCGGTGAAGCCAAGGACCCGCAGCGCGTGATCCCCAAGGCGATCAACGCGGTGCCGCTGCGTATATTGCTGTTCTACGTGCTGACCCTGTTCGTGTTGATGGCGATCTACCCGTGGCCGCAGATCGGCAGCCAGGGCAGCCCGTTCGTGCAGATCTTCAGCAACCTGGGGATTGGCTCGGCGGCGACTATCCTCAATATCGTGGTGATCTCGGCGGCAGTGTCGGCGATCAACAGCGACATCTTCGGCGCCGGCCGCATGATGTACGGCCTGGCTCAACAAGGGCAGGCGCCCAAGGGCTTCGCGCAATTGTCCAAACAAGGCGTGCCTTGGATGACCGTTGTAGTCATGGGCGCGGCCTTGCTCGGCGGCGTGGTGCTCAATTACCTGATCCCGGAAAACGTGTTCCTGCTGATCGCCTCGATTGCCACCTTCGCCACCGTGTGGGTCTGGCTGATGATCCTGTTTACCCAGGTCGCCATGCGCCGCTCAATGACCAAGGCGCAGGTCGCCGAACTCAAATTCCCGGTGCCGTTCTGGCCCTATGCGCCGGCAGCGGCCATTGTGTTCATGCTGTTTGTGTTTGGTGTACTCGGTTACTTCCCGGACACCCAGGCGGCGTTGATGGTGGGCGCCGTGTGGATCGTGCTGCTGATCATCGCCTACTGGCTGTGGGTCAAGCCTGCCGCCGGGCAAACGGCCAAGGTCGATTACGACCCGGTTTTGTCTCATCGATAACTTAGGGAGGCGTTGATGAAAACGCTTTGGCAACACTGCCACGTCGCAACCATGGCCAATGGCAAATACTCGATCATCGAGGATGCCGCCATGGTGACTGCCGGCTCGCTCATCGAGTGGGTCGGCCCCCGCAGCCAGGCGCCGACGGCGGATTACGCCCAGGTGCATGACCTGCAAGGCGCGTGGGTCACCCCCGGGCTGATCGACTGCCACACCCATACGGTGTTTGGTGGCAATCGCAGCGGCGAATTCGAGCAGCGCCTCGAAGGTGTCAGCTACGCCGAGATCGCTGCCAAAGGCGGCGGCATTGCCAGCACTGTGCGTGCAACCCGCGCCGCCACGGAAGATGAACTGTTTGCCAGTGCTGAAAAGCGCCTGCGCAGTTTGCTGCGTGACGGCGTGACCACCGTGGAGATCAAGTCCGGCTACGGCCTGGACTTGGCCAACGAACGCAAGATGCTGCGCGTGGCCCGGCGCCTGGGTGAAACGCTGCCGGTCAGCGTGCGCGCCACCTGCCTGGCCGCCCACGCGTTGCCGCCGGAGTACAAGGACCGCGCCGACGATTACATCGAGCACATCTGCAGCCAGATGCTGCCGGCCCTGGCCGCCGAGGGGTTGGTGGATGCGGTCGATGCCTTCTGTGAATACCTGGCGTTTTCCCCCGAGCAGGTTGAGCGCGTATTCAAGGTCGCCCAGCAACTTGGCCTGCCGGTGAAACTGCACGCCGAGCAACTCTCGTCGTTGCATGGGTCAAGCCTGGCGGCGCGCTACCATGCGCTGTCGGCCGATCACCTGGAATTCATGACCGAAGAAGACGCCATCGCCATGGCCGCTGCCGGCACCGTCGCCGTTTTGCTGCCGGGCGCTTTTTACTTCCTGCGTGAAACCCAATTGCCGCCCATGGACGCCCTGCGCAAACACGGCGTGAAGATCGCCATCGCCAGCGACCTCAACCCCGGCACTTCACCGGCGCTGTCGGTGCGGCTGATGCTGAACATGGCCTGCACCCTGTTCCGCATGACCCCGGAAGAAGCCCTGGCCGGCGCCACGCAACACGCGGCCACCGCGTTGGGCCTGGGCGATACCCATGGTTCCCTGGAAGTGGGCAAGGTCGCGGATTTTGTCGCCTGGCAGATCGATCGCCCCGCCGACCTGGCCTACTGGCTGGGTGGCGAACTGGATAAACGCGTCGTGCGCCACGGCGTCGACGTCACCGTTTGAGAGGATGCAGTTGTGGATAAGGTTCTGACGTTCAAACAAGGCCGCGTACCGCTGCTGATCAGCATGCCCCACGCCGGCCTGCGCCTCACCCCTGCGGTCGAGGCCGGGTTGATCCCCGAGGCGCAAAGCCTGCCGGATACCGACTGGCACATCCCCCTGTTGTATAACTTTGCCGAAGAACTGGGCGCCAGTACCCTGGCGGCGGAGTATTCGCGGTTTGTCATCGACCTCAACCGGCCTTCCGACAACACGCCGCTGTATGCTGGCGCTACTACCGGCCTGTACCCAGAGACGCTGTTCGACGGCGTGCCGTTGTTCCGTGAAGGGCAAACGCCCTCCGACGAAGAGCGGGCCAGCTACCTGCAAAGAATCTGGGGGCCGTACCATCGCCAACTGCAAGAAGAACTGGCGCGCCTCAAGGCCGAGTTCGGTTATGCGTTGCTGTTCGACGCGCACTCGATCCGTTCGGTGATCCCGCACCTGTTTGACGGCAAATTGCCGGACTTCAATTTGGGTACCTTCAACGGCGCTGCATGCGACCCGCAGCTGGCCAGCCAGCTGGAAGCCATCTGCGCCCAGCATCCGCAATACACCCATGTGCTGAATGGGCGCTTCAAGGGCGGCCATATCACCCGTCACTACGGCAACCCGGTGCAGGATATCCATGCGGTGCAGCTGGAGTTGTGCCAGAGCACCTATATGGAGGAGTTCGAGCCGTTCCGTTATCGCCCTGATCTGGCCGAGCCGACGCAGGTGGTGCTGAGGCAGTTGCTGGAAGGGGTGTTGGCTTGGGGGCAGAAGCACTACCGGTAATTGTTGGTGCTGCTGCAATAGCTTTCGCGAGCAAGCCCGCTCCCACACTTGACCGCGCTCCATCATGGAATGCGCTCCAAATGTGGGAGCTGGCTTGCCTGCGATAACGGTGGTTCAGCAACACTTTTATCGACTGACACACCGTCATCGCAGGCAAGCCAGCTCCCACACTGTCGCCAAGACCGAAGCTTCTACCCCCGATGACTCATCCCTGGCTGGCCTGCGCCAAACCTACAACCGCAGGTGCTATCGCCCCGAAGCGCCTGATCCAGCAGAAGGCTGGCCCACGGTTGTTTGCGGGCGCGCGGCCAGGTGCCGGAAGTGGATCGGCTGTATGACTATCTGCTCGGTTATCTGAGGCGCGAACTGCTGACACAGGTCTAAGTGCTCAAGGACATGCTCATTGCACAATTCGGGTTTATGATGCCAGACGGCAAAATAATAGACGTCCCCCCAGGGATGAACCCGACACCCTACGGAGCACGCAATGCAGACTTGGTACCCGCAGATCAAACCCTACGCCCGGCACGATCTGGCTGTCGATGACACCCACACCCTGTATGTCGATGAAAGTGGCTCCCCCGAAGGCTTGCCTGTCGTGTTCATCCATGGCGGCCCCGGTTCCGGTTGCGACGCCCAGAGCCGCTGCTATTTCGACCCGAACCTCTACCATATTGTCACCTTCGACCAGCGTGGCTGCGGCCGTTCCACCCCAAGGGCGAGCCTGGAGAACAACACCACCTGGGACCTGGTCGCCGACCTTGAACGCATTCGCGAGCACTTGGGCATCGACAAATGGGTGCTGTTCGGCGGCTCCTGGGGCTCGACCCTGGCCCTGGCCTACGCGCAAACCCATCCCGAGCGTGTGCTCGGCCTGATCGTGCGCGGCATCTTCCTCGCCCGGCCCCAGGATATTCGTTGGTTCTACCAGGAGGGCGCGAGCCGCCTGTTCCCGGATTACTGGCAGGACTACGTGGCCCCGATCCCGGTGGAGGAGCGCCACGACATGATCGCCGCTTATCACAAGCGCCTGACCGGCAATGACCAGATCGCCCAGATGCACGCGGCCAAAGCCTGGTCGGGCTGGGAAGGCCGCATGCTGGGCCTGTGCCCGAGCCCACAGCATGTGGAGCGGTTTTCCGAGCCGCAGCGCGCCTTGTCCATCGCACGTATCGAATGTCATTACTTCACCAACAACTCCTTCCTGGAACCCAACCAGCTGATTCGCGATATGCACAAGATCGCCCATCTGCCTGGCGTCATCATCCATGGCCGCTACGATATGATCTGCACGCTGGATAACGCCTGGGAGCTGCACCAAGCCTGGCCCAACAGTGAGTTGCAGGTGATCCGCGAGGCCGGGCATGCGGCATCCGAGCCGGGTATCACTGACGCGCTGGTACGCGCGACCGGCGAAATGGCCCGGCGCTTGCTCGACCTGCCGCCTGAAGAAGCATGAAGGGCCTGTTGCAGCGGGTGCGTGGCGCCCGGGTCGAGGTCGCGGGTGAGGTGGTAGGCTCAATCGACCAGGGTTTGCTGGTGCTGGTCGCCGTCGAGCCTTCAGATACGCCCGAAAGCGCCGACAAACTGCTGCACAAGCTGCTTAACTATCGGGTGTTCAGTGACGAGGAGGGCAAGATGAACCTGTCCCTCAAGGACATCGGCGGCGGTTTGCTGCTGGTGTCGCAGTTCACCTTGGCGGCGGATACCAAAAGCGGGCTGCGGCCCAGCTTCTCCACGGCGGCTCCACCGGCCCTGGGAGCGGCGCTTTTTGATCACTTGTTGTTACAAGCGCAACAATTGCATGGCAAGGTGGCGTCAGGGCGTTTTGGCGCGGATATGCAGGTGCACTTGGTCAATGATGGCCCTGTGACCTTCCTCTTACAGACATGAATGTATGAAAAACGACGTTAATGCCTAAAAACGCAGGGTTTCGCTACAAATACTTCGCTGCCCCTGATGCGTTGTCTCGCGGGCTACTAGATAATCGCGCGCTACGGGGATCAGCGTTGTTTGGTCCATTTTTGACTTAGGTAGAGCCTTGTCTGACAACCGCATGGGGAATCATTTTGCCCCAGAGGAGTCGGAACATTGCTCGCCAACCTGGCATATAGATAGCTGGCAGTTGGTTTTTTGATCTGTTTTCGGCGAGGGTTGCTCGTGATTGTTAGTCCCTGTAATGCACCAAAATTGTCTGCCAAACGGTTACGAAACGCACTGGTGACGGGCTCTGCCCTGTTTTGCCTGTTCGGCGCGGGTCAACTGTGGGCGTTCAGTCTGGATGATGTGTCGGCCAAGGCGAAAGAGCTGGCCGGGCAGAAATACGAAGCTCCGCGCAGCAATCTGCCGAACGAATTCCGCGAAATGAAATTCGCTGACTACCAGAAAATTCGTTTCCGCAACGAAAAAGCCGAGTGGGCCGATCAGAACACCCCGTTCAAGCTGTCCTTCTATCACCAGGGGATGCATTTCGACACCCCGGTGAAAATCAACGAAGTCACCGCCGACAGCGTGCATGAAATCAAGTACGACCCGACGCGTTTCGATTTCGGCGATGTGAAATTTGATCCTAAAGCCACCGAACAGCTGGGTTACGCCGGTTTTCGTGTGCTTTTCCCGATCAACAAGGCCGACAAGCAAGACGAAATCATGACCATGCTCGGCGCCAGCTATTTCCGCGTCGTGGGTAAAGACCAGGTCTATGGCCTGTCTGCCCGTGGCATGGCGATCGACACCGCATTGCCGTCTGGCGAAGAATTCCCGCGGTTCACCGAGTTCTGGATCGAGCGTCCAAAGCCGGGTGACAAGCACCTGGTGATCTTTGCGCTGCTGGATTCGCCACGCGCCACTGGCGCTTATCGTCTGATCCTGCGCCCTGGCACCGACACCGTGGTGGACGTCAAATCCCAGATGTTCCTGCGTGACAAGGTCAGCAAGCTGGGCGTTGCGCCGTTGACCTCGATGTTCCTGTTCGGCGCCAACCAGCCGTCCAAGGTCCTCAACTACCGTCGCGAGCTCCACGATTCCAGCGGCCTGTCGATCCACGCCGGCAATGGCGAGTGGATCTGGCGCCCGCTGAACAACCCTAAACACCTGTCGGTCAGCAACTTCAGCGTCGAGAACCCGCGTGGGTTCGGCCTGCTGCAGCGTGGTCGCAACTTCAGCCACTACGAAGACCTGGACGACAACTACGACAAGCGCCCAAGCGCCTGGATCGAACCTGAAGGCGATTGGGGCAAAGGCTCTGTCGACCTGGTCGAGATCCCGACCGCCGATGAGACCAACGACAACATCGTGGCCTTCTGGAGCCCGGCCGAACTGCCGGAAGTCGGCAAGCCGCTGGACGTGGCCTACCGCCTGCACTGGACATTGGACGACGCGGCCTTCCATTCGCCGGACAGTGCCTGGGTCAAGCAGACCCTGCGCTCCACCGGTGACGTGAAGCAATCCAACCTTATCCGTCAGCCCGATGGCAGCGTGGCCTACCTGGTGGACTTCGAGGGCCCGTCCCTGAAGAAACTGCTGCCGGACGCTCCGGTACGTAGCCAGGTGAGCGTGGGCGATAACGCCGAACTGGTTGAAAACAGCGTGCGTTACAACGAACACACCAAAGGCTGGCGCCTGACCCTGCGTATGAAGATCAAGGACGCGGGCAAACCGACCGAAATGCGTGCGGCGCTGGTGCAGGATATCGTGCAGCCTGAGCCTGAGTCGGTTTCCAACCATGTGCTCAAGGCCGACAAAGTCGTGGCCAAGCAGCATGAGAAACAGGCCAAGAAAGACGCCAAGGACAAGGAAGCCAAACAGCCTGAGGCTGCCCCAGCCACACCGGAGCCGATCAAGACCGAGCAAGTCCTGACCGAAACCTGGAGCTATCAGTTGCCTGCCGATGAGTAATTCTCAAGTCAAGCCAGAGACTCTGTCCGAGTACCTGGCGCATCTACCCATGACGGCTGAGCAGCGCGCCGAGCTGGCGGGCTGCACGTCCTTCAGCGAGTTGCACGAGCGCTTGTCGTCCAAGACCTTCGACGCACCGACCGACGCTGCCCAAGCGTCGGTTGGCCGCCGCTTGACCCTCAACAGTGCCGAAGAGCTGCAGGATGCAGAGATGCTGGCGCTGGATGCCAGTGGTCGTGTGTGCCTCAAGGCCACGCCGCCGATTCGTCGGACCAAAGTGGTGCCCGAGCCTTGGCGCACCAACATCCTGGTGCGCGGTTGGCGCCGGATGACCGGTCGCACCAACCCGCCCAAGCCACCCAAAGACGAGCGGGTACTGCCGGCTGCGCGCTGGCGTACCGTGGGCTCGATCCGTCGTTACATCCTGTTGGTGCTGATGCTGGGCCAGACCATCGTGGCCGGCTGGTACATGAAAGGCATCATGCCGTACCAGGGCTGGTCGCTGGTCGACTTCGACGAAATTCGCAACCAGACCCTGCTGCAAACCGCTACCCAGGTACTGCCTTACGCGCTGCAAACCAGCATCCTGATCATGTTCGGGATTCTGTTCTGCTGGGTGTCGGCCGGTTTCTGGACCGCGCTGATGGGCTTCCTGGAACTGCTGACTGGTCACGATAAATACCGCATCTCCGGTAAAAGTGCCGGTGACGAGCCGATTCCCAAGGATGCGCGCACCGCCCTGGTGATGCCGATCTGCAACGAAGACGTGCCGCGTGTATTCGCCGGTTTGCGTGCAACGTTCGAATCGGTAGCCGCCACCGGTGACCTGGATCGCTTCGATTTCTTCGTGCTCAGCGACAGTAACGACGCCGACATCTGCATCGCCGAACAGCAAGCCTGGCTCGACGTATGCCGCGAAGCCGGTGGTTTCGGCAAGATCTTCTATCGCCGTCGTCGCCGTCGCGTTAAGCGCAAGAGCGGCAACCTCGACGACTTCTGCCGTCGTTGGGGCGGTGACTACAAGTACATGGTCGTTCTCGACGCCGACAGCGTGATGAGCGGCGAGTGCCTCACCAGCCTGGTGCGCCTGATGGAAGCCACGCCGGATGCCGGGATTATCCAGACCGCGCCGCGTGCGTCGGGCATGGACACCCTGTATGCGCGCATGCAGCAGTTCGCCACCCGTGTGTATGGCCCGCTGTTTACTGCCGGCCTGCACTTCTGGCAGTTGGGTGAATCCCACTACTGGGGCCACAACGCCATTATCCGTATGAAGCCGTTTATCGAGCACTGCGCCCTGGCGCCGTTGCCAGGTAAAGGCGCGTTTGCCGGTGCGATTCTTTCCCACGACTTCGTTGAAGCCGCGCTGATGCGCCGTGCCGGCTGGGGCGTGTGGATTGCCTACGACCTGCCGGGCAGCTACGAAGAACTGCCGCCGAACCTGCTGGATGAACTCAAGCGTGACCGTCGCTGGTGCCACGGTAACCTGATGAACTTCCGCCTGTTCCTGGTTAAAGGCATGCACCCGGTGCACCGTGCGGTGTTCCTCACCGGCGTTATGTCTTACCTTTCGGCGCCGTTGTGGTTTTTCTTCCTGGTGCTGTCCACGGCCTTGCTGGCGGTGAACACGCTGATGGAACCGCAGTACTTCATGGCCCCGCGCCAGTTGTACCCGCTGTGGCCACAATGGCACCCGGACAAAGCGGTGGCGCTGTTCTCTACCACCATCGTGCTGTTGTTCCTGCCTAAACTGCTGAGCATCATCCTGATCTGGGCCAAGGGCGCCAAAGAGTTCGGTGGCAAGTTCAAGGTGACCCTGTCGATGCTGTTGGAGATGTTGTTCTCCATGCTGCTGGCGCCGGTGCGGATGATCTTCCACACCCGTTTCGTGCTCGCCGCGTTCCTCGGCTGGGCCGCTACCTGGAACTCGCCGCAACGTGATGACGACTCCACACCTTGGAGCGAGGCGGTCAAGCGCCACGGTCCGCAAACCGTGCTGGGCTTTTTGTGGGCGCTGCTGGTGGTGTGGCTGAACCCAAGCTTCCTGTGGTGGCTGGTGCCGATCGTCGGCTCGCTGATGCTGTCGATCCCGGTGTCGGTGATTTCCAGCAGGGTCAAGCTGGGCCTCAAGTCTCGCGACGAGAGCCTGTTCCTGATCCCTGAGGAATACAATCCGCCGCAAGCCCTGCTGTCGACCGAGAAGTACACCCACGAAAACCGTTGGCACGCCCTCAACGACGGCTTTGTGCGTTCGGTGGTCGACCCGCAGCAGAACGCCCTGGCCTGTGCTTTGGCGACCTCGCGGCACCGTGAGGCCGAGCCCATCGAGTACCTGCGCACGGAGCGTGTTCGCCACGCGTTGAAAGTCGGCCCGGCCGGCCTCAACAACAGCGAACGCCTGGCGCTGCTCAGCGACCCGGTGGCCCTGGCTCGCCTGCATGAGCAGGTGTGGAGCGAAGGCCATGCCGAGTGGCTCGGCGCTTGGCGTGCCTCGATCAAGGCTGATCCGCACGCGCCATTGCTGCCCCTGCAACCACAGTCGCCCCAGGCCCAACCGGCCTGATTCAGGCACCCCCGAAGGCTCACTTCGGGGGTGTTTCAAACGTTGGTCCTACAGCGTTTTTAGCCCCTTCCTTTTTATTCCTAACTCCTTGTTATTTCGAAACAAAAGACCTTTGTTCGAAGCGTATTGCCGTGCCTGCAGCTGGGTTAGGATCGCCCCCCACATTGGACTCGCCACGGGGGCATTCATGATCAAAAGGTATTGTTTGGCATTGCTGATGGGCTTTGTCCTGGGGGGACACGCAGGCCTGCTTTACGCGGGCGCGCTGGATAACGCTGTGCGCCGTGGCGTACTAAAAGTCGGCACCACCCCCAATAATGTGCCGTTCGAAATGCTCGATAAGCAGGGGCGCATCGTCGGCTTTGAAATTGACTTGCTCCACGCCATGAGTCGCGCGCTGGGTGTAGAGCTTGAGTTGGTGGCGGTGCCCTACACGGAGTTGCTGCCAGGGCTGACGGCAAACAAATTTGATCTGATTGGCAGCGGCATGACGGTCACCCAAGAGCGCAACCTCAAGCTCAACTTCAGTGACTCGTTTATCGTGGTGGGCCAGACGGTGCTGCTGCATCCGCGCCTGGGCGCGAAGGTGTCCAGTATTGAAGAGCTGGACGACGCCAGTTACCGCGTCGTTACCACCCAAGGCACCACCGGCGAAGCCGCTGCGCAGCGCTTTCTCGTATCCGCACGGCTCAGCAGTGTGACTGACCCGGAAGAGGGCGTGCGGCAGGTGGTGGAAGGCAAGGCCGATGCTTTTATCCATGATGCGCCCTACAACCTGATCGCGATGAGTCGGCCACAGAACAGTGCATTGTTGGCACTGGAGCAACCCTTTACCTTTGAACCCTTGGCGTTTGGCCTGAAAAAAGGTGATTACGACAGCCTCAATTGGATCAACCACTTTCTCAATCAGATCGCCCAGGACGGCACCTACGATCGCCTGCATGACAAGTGGTTAAGGGACACGGCCTGGATCGCCGAGATCGACTGATCGTCATAACTGCTTACACATCAACCCCTGATCGAGAGGCCGCGCTGAAGCGTCTGCGCCTGCGCTTCTGCGCGCCGCTGTCAGGGTTTTCCGACACACACCGATAACATTTACCGGTGAAACCTTTGTGGCGGACAACGAGTGGGTTAGGATCGCTCCCCGAAATGGCGCAGCCCTCTCGTGCGCCCACCTTATAAGAATCGTTCAGGGGTCTTGATGATGAAAAAGTATCTTTCGATGCTGATGCTTGGCGTCACCGCGCTGGTCGCTGCCACCGTGGCACAGGCCGGCGCCATTGATGAGGCGGTCAAGCGCGGCACGTTGAAAGTCGGCATGGACCCCACCTACATGCCGTTCGAAATGACCGACAAACGCGGTGAAATCATCGGTTTTGAAGTCGACATCCTCAAGGCCATGGCCAAGTCCATGGGCGTCAAGCTGGAGCTGGTGTCCACCGGCTACGACGGCATCATCCCGGCCTTCCTGACCGGCAAGTTCGACATGATTGGCAGCGGCATGACCCTGACCCAGGAACGCAACCTGCGGCTGAACTTCAGCGAACCCTTCATCGTGGTCGGCCAGACGCTGCTGATCCGCAAGGAGCTGGAAGGCACCATCAAGTCCTACAAAGACCTGAACGACGAGAAATACCGGCTGACCTCCAAGCTCGGCACCACTGGTGAGATGGTGGCCAAGAAGTTGATCTCCAAAGCCAAGTACCACGGCTACGACAACGAGCAGGAAGGCGTGCTCGACGTGGTCAACGGCAAGGCTGATGCGTTCGTCTACGACGCACCGTACAACGTGGTTGCCGAAAAGAAAGTCGGTAACGGCAAGCTGGTGTTCCTGGAAGAGCCCTTCACCTTTGAACCCCTGGCGTTCGGTTTGAAGAAAGGCGATTACGACAGCATCAACTTCATCAACAACTTCCTGCACCAGATCCGTAACGACGGCACCTACGATCGCATCCATGACAAGTGGTTCAAGAGCTCCGAGTGGCTCAAGGACATGGAATAAGGCCTGACACCGAGTTGCCTGCATCGCAGGCAAGCCAGCTCCCACCTTTGACTGTATTCACACATCAACCTGTGGGAGCGGGCTTGCCCGCGATGGCGGCCTATCAGGCGACACCTATGCGGAAAGTGAAATGAAACATAAAAAAGCCCAATGGCCCTGGCACCTGCTGACGGTGGTCGTGCTGGTCGGCCTGGCGGGTGCCCTGTATTACGCCACGTCGTTGATGTCCTACGAGTGGCGCTGGAACCGCGTCCCGCAGTACTTCGCCTATCAAGCCGAGACCTCCCAGCGCGCCGCGGATATTTCCACCGTGGTCGAGTTGGTGCGCAACGGCGATACGGCCGAAGTCACCCTGCGCAACGACGCCGGTGTCGAGCAAAAGCTCACGGTTGCCGATAATAGCCTGCAAGTGGCGCGCGGCGACGATGTGGCTGAAGGCGATGTGGTCGGTGTGACCCGGCAATGGGCATTGGGGCCGTTGATGTGGGGCTTGTGGACCACACTGTGGCTGTCGGTGGTGTCCGGCATACTGGGTTTGGCGATTGGCTTGGCGACCGGGCTGTGCCGGCTGTCGAAAAATCCCACCTTGCGCGACCTCTCGACGATCTACGTCGAGCTGGTGCGGGGCACGCCGTTGCTGGTGCAGATCTTCATTTTCTATTTCTTTATCGGCACGGTGCTCAACCTGTCCCGGGAGTTCGCCGGGATCGCCGCGCTGTCGTTGTTCACCGGTGCCTACGTGGCGGAAATCGTGCGCGCTGGCGTGCAGTCCATCACCCGTGGCCAGGACGAAGCGGCACGCTCCCTGGGCTTGAGCGCCAGCCAGTCGATGCGCCACGTGGTACTGCCGCAGGCGTTCAAGCGCGTGCTGCCGCCCCTGGCCGGGCAATTTATCAGTCTGGTCAAGGACACCTCACTGGTGTCGGTGATCGCGATTACCGAGTTGCTCAAGAGCGGCCGCGAGGTGATCACCACCTCGTTCTCGCCGTTTGAGATCCTGTTCTGTGTGGCGGGCTTGTACCTGCTGATCAACCTGCCGCTGTCGAAGATGGCCAGCCGGCTTGAGCGGAGGCTCGCCCAAAGTGATTGAAGTGCGCGATCTGGTAAAAGTCTTCGATACCCGTGGGCAGGTGGTGCGCGCGGTGGATCATGTCACCACTCAAGTGGCCAAGGGCGAGGTGTTGGTAGTGATCGGTCCTTCGGGCTCCGGCAAGTCCACCTTCTTGCGCTGCCTGAATGGCTTGGAGGAGTTCGACTCAGGTTCGGTGAGCATCGACGGCCTGCAACTGGCCGACCCCAAGACCGACGTGAATGCCTACCGCCGTGAAGTGGGCATGGTGTTCCAGCACTTCAACCTGTTCCCCCACATGACCGTGCTGGAAAACCTGTGCCTGGCGCAAAAGGTTGTGCGCAAGCGCGGCAAGCAAGAACGCGAAGCCAAAGCCCTGGCGCTGCTGGAAAAGGTTGGTATCGCGCAGAAGGCCCACGAGTTCCCGTCGCGCCTGTCTGGCGGCCAGCAGCAGCGAGTCGCCATTGCCCGAGCCCTGGCCATGGAGCCCAAGGTGATGCTGTTTGACGAGCCCACCTCGGCCCTCGACCCGGAAATGGTCGGTGAAGTGCTCGACGTGATGAAGACCCTGGCCCTGGAAGGCATGACCATGGTGTGCGTCACCCACGAGATGGGCTTTGCCCGGGAGGTGGCGGACCGTGTGTTGTTTTTCGATCACGGCAAACTGCTGGAAGACGCCGCCCCGGCCGAGTTCTTCAATGCGCCAAAAGACCCACGCGCCCAAGCCTTCCTGCGCCAAGTGCTATGACTGTAGGAGCGAGCTTGCTCGCGAAAAACGTCAACGATAACGCCACGCACCCTGAATGAACGCAGCGGCCTTGAGTTCTTCGCGAGCAAGCTCGCTCCTACAGGGGTGGTGTTTCAGAGCTTGAATTTGTCGACCAGCGTCTGCAGATCCAGGCTCAACCGCGTCAACTGAACACTCGCCGCCGCCGTTTCCTCGCTGGCGGCGGCGGTCTGTTCCGACACGTCCCGTACCTTCAACACACTGCGGTTGATCTCGTCGGCCACAGCGCTTTGCTGTTCCGCCGCGGCGGCGATCTGCGGGTTCATTTCCTGGATGATCGACACCGTGCGGGCAATGGCGATCAGGGCGTCGCCGGCGTCGCGGGTCAGGGCGACGCTGTTGTCGGTCAGGTTGCGGCTGCTGTCCATGATATCCGCCACCTGCTGGGTGCCGTTGTGCAGGCCGAGGATCAGCCCTTCGATCTCCTCGGCCGATTCCTGAGTGCGTTGGGCCAGGCTGCGCACTTCGTCGGCGACCACCGCAAAGCCTTGGCCGGCAGTGCCCGCGCGCGCCGCTTCGATGGCGGCGTTCAGGGCCAGCAGGTTGGTCTGCTGAGACACGGACTTGATCACGTCCAGCACACTGGCGATCTTCTGGCTTTCCTGTTGCAGCGCGAGCATCGCGCGTCCCGACAGCGCCATTTCACTGGCCAGGTTGCCAATCTGCTCCACGGCCTGGGTGACCACTTGCTCACCAGCGCCGGCCTGCTGGTCGGCTTCATTGGCTGCCACCGAGGCGCGTTCGGCGTGGCGCGCCACTTCCTGGGCAGTGGCGAGCATTTCATTCATTGCCGTCGCCACCTGGTCGGTTTCGTCTTTCTGCTCGTTGAGCCCGCTGCGGGTCTGCTCGGTGACCGTGGATAACTGCGTGGCCGCCCCGGCGATCTGCCGGGCGCTGTCACCGATACTGCTGATCAGGCTACGCAGGCTGCGGGTCATTTGCCCGATGCTTTGCTGCAACTGGCCGAGTTCGTCACGACGGTCGACCGCCATGTCATGGCTGAGGTCGCCCTCGGCAACACGGTGGGCAGCGCCCAGGATTTGCCGCAGTGGCACCGCAATCTGCCGGGCGATCCACCAGGCTGCCAGCGCGCCCAGTGCCAGGGCGGCCACTGTCACGCTGATCAGCAAGGTACGGGTGTGGTCTGCCTCGCTATTGCGCTTGGTGTTCTGGCTCTGGCTCAACTGGTTACTGTTGTCGCGCAGGTCATTGAGTTGCTGTTCGAAGCGGTTTTGCACGGTCTCCACGTTGAGCTGGGCTTCCTTGAGCTTGATCAACTGCTCGCGGTAGGCGGCCAGGTCGGTCTTGAGCAGTGCTGAATCCACCGGCAGTGCTGTGACGGCCAGCTGCGCGATCTCCAGAGCGTCAAGCGCCTTGCCGATGGCCTCTGCATACATCGCCAGCGATTGCGCGGCCCAGGCGGGGCTCTGGGCGCGATCTTCGGCCAGCTCCATGGCCTGGCGCAGTTGCTCAATGGCATCAAGGGCCTTTTCGTCGTTCTGGTCAGGCAGGTCACTGGCAAATTGGGCGAGGGTATCGCTGGCTTGCAGGGCGATTTTTTTCAGCGCCGGGCGGATGCGCTCGCGCTGTTCGATCAAGGGCGGCAGTTGTGCCAGTGCCGCCTTGAAGTTGCTTGCAAGGCGCTTGGCCTCTTCAAGTCGCTGCAGGTCTGCCGGGTCTTTCAGGCGGTTTGAAAGGTCGGCCAGGTGCTGGTCGATCCGCTCGATTTTCGCGGCCATTTTGCCCAGGCTGTCGCTGTCTGTGAGCGTGCGGTACACGATGCGGTCGGCGCGCATGGCCTCGGCGTCGACGGCCAGTTGCCCCAGGGTCGTCAGGCTATTGGATCGATAAAGCACGGCGTTCAAGGCTTGCCAGCCGGTGGCGGCGATCAGGAAACTGAGGATCAGCACTTGGCCAAAACCCAGGGCGAGCTTGAGGCGGACGCTGGCATTGACCAGCATGCGGGTCAGCCGAGGAAACATGGTGAACCTCCGAATCAGAAAAAGCGTTTCGCGACACCTGAAACGCTAATTCGATTCGGGCCCGTGGAGGGCTGATAACTGCGTAGGAAATTTCACAAGATGCGGTGGCTTTGGTAAGCCGCCGCGTAGGGTAATTCAGACTCGAAAGCGCCCGACCAGGGTCTGCAGGTAGATCCCCAGGCGCGCCAGTTCGGCGCTGGAGGACGCGGTTTCTTCGCTGGCCGACGAGGTTTGCTCGGAGATATCCCGCACATTCAACACGCTGCGGTTGATCTCTTCAGCCACGGCGCTTTGCTGCTCGGCGGCGGTGGCGATCTGCGAGTTCATCGCCTGGATGGTCGAGACGGTGCGGGTGATATTGCCTAGCGCGTGGCCGGCGCGGCGCGTCAGCTCAACACTGCTCTCGGTGAGCCCGCGGCTGTTGTCCATGATGGTTGCCACCTGCTGGGTACCACTTTGCAGGCCGACGATCAGCTCTTCGATCTCTTCAGTGGACTTCTGCGTGCGCTGGGCCAGGCTGCGCACCTCGTCGGCCACCACCGCAAAGCCGCGCCCGGCCTCACCGGCACGCGCGGCCTCAATGGCGGCGTTAAGGGCCAGCAGGTTGGTTTGCTGGGCCACGGATTTGATCACGTCGAGCACACTGCCGATCTTGTCGCTTTCGCGCTTGAGTTCACCCATGGCCACCGTGGAATTACCCACTTCGGTGGCCAGGCGCCCGATCTGGGCGATGGCTTCACCCACCACCTGGTCGCCTTCACGGGCTTGCTGGTCGGCAGCCACGGCGGCTTCCGAGGCCTCTTCGGCGTTGCGCGCCACTTCTTGCACGGTGGCCGCCATCTCGTTCATGGCCGTGGCCACCTGGTCGGTCTCGACCTTTTGGCTGTTGACCCCGGCGCTGGTTTGTTCGGTCACGGCCGACAACTGTTCGGCGGCGCTGGCGATCTGGGTGACGCCGTCGCTGATACCGCCGATCAACTCGCGCAGGCCCACGGTCATGCTTTGCATGGCACGCTGCAATTGGCCCAGTTCGTCCTGGCGGCCCGATTCCAGGTTGTGGCTCAGGTCGCCGGAGGCCACGCGCTCGGCGACCTTGAGGGTCTGGTTCAGCGGGATGACGATCTGGCGGGTAATGGCCCAGGCCGCGAAGACGCCGACGATCAACGCCAGCACGGTAGCAAGCAGCAACAGGTATTTGGCCTGCGCGGCATCTGCGTCACGCACGGCGGTCTGGGAGACGGTGAGTTTTTCACTGTGGCCCAGCAGGATGTCGCCTTGGGCGGTCATGGTTTTCAGCGCTTGCGCGCTGGCCACCTGGGAATCGCGATACTGGCTGACGGCGGCGCGATAGGCTTGCAGTGAAGCCCCGGCTTCTTGCAGGTTGGCCTGGTATTGCGCAGGCAACTGGCCTTGCAGCTCGGTGATTTTCTTCAGGGCGTTGTCGATGGCATCCAGGGCCGGTTGCTCGGCTTCGACCTTGCCGCTGTAGGTGTAGCCGCGTACCTGGAAGCGCGATTGCTGGATCAGCTTGCTCTGCTCGACCACGCTGTTGAACTGGGCGACGCTGTCACCTTGCAGCAGGGCTTTTTCGATTTCGTTGATCTTGGCGACGGCATTGTCGGCAGTATCGCCGAGTTTGCTGCGCGCGCCCTCACGCTTGAGGCCCGCCTGGACCATGGCGGCGAAGGCCTTTTTGTATTGGTTCAAGGCTTCCTGCTGTTGCTCGACCAGGGCTTTGTCGTCAGGTTGCTCGATTAGCTCGGCGGCGGTCTTCAGGCCACTGTCGAGGTGGGCGAGCAGGCCGTCGACCGTGCTCGTGCCTTGCTCGCCACGGCGCATGTCGAAGTCAAGGCGTGCCAGGCGCAGGTCTTTGCTCAGGCCATTGAGGCTGGAAATGAAGCCCAGCTTGTCACCGCGATTGATCACCTCCCCCAGGCCGGTCCAGCCGGTAAAGGTGATCAACAGCGTCAGGAGCAACACCAGGCCAAAGCCCACACTCAGCTTGCGGTTGACGCTTACATTCCCCAACTTCTCGGCTAACCAACGATACATGCTGCGAACTCCCCTGGAACAAGGCTTGGACTTATTCAAAGGCTATCGGCATGGGCGCGGGTTTCTGTAGCCATGCACATCTAAACGCTAATGCTGTAGGAGCGAGCTTGCTCGCGAAAAACGTCAACGATCACGAGGGCTTCCTGAATGAACGCGGCGTTTGTGAGTTTTTCGCGAGCAAGCTCGCTCCTACAGAAGGCGAGATGACCGTTTGATCTGCAGGGGTTAGAACAGGCGGGCGAGCAGGGCCGTTACGGCGGTTTCGACGCGCAGGATGCGTGCACCCAATTGCACCGGCTGCAACCCGGTCTTGGCCAGCAGGTCCACTTCATAGGGAATCCAGCCGCCTTCCGGGCCGATCGCCAGGGTCACCGGTTCTTCCAGGGCTCGGGGGCAGGCCGGGTAATCGCCCGGATGGCCGATCAGGCCCAGGGTGCCTGCCGCCATGGCTGGCAGCCGGTCTTCGACAAACGGCTTGAAGCGTTTCTCGATAATGATCTCGGGCAGCACCGTGTCCCGTGCCTGCTCCAGGCCGAGGATCAGTTGCTCGCGCACCGCTTCCGGCTCCAGGAACGGGGTTTGCCAGAAGCTTTTTTCCACCCGGTAGCTGTTGACCAGTACCACCTTGGGCACGCCCATGGCAGCTACCGTTTGCAGCACCCGGCGCAGCATCTTCGGGCGGGGCAGGGCCAGCAGCAAGGTCAGGGGCAGTTTGCTCGGTGGCGGTTGGTCGAAGCTCACTTGCAGTTCGGCTTCAGCGGCTTCCAGGCGCAGCAGTTGGGCGTTGCCCATCAGCCCGCCAATGCGGCCCACGCGCAGGGAATCACCGACGGCGGCACGGTGAACCTCCTGCATATGCACCAGGCGCCGATCACGCAGCACTACGCGGTCGGCCGCGATAAAGTCGACCTCTTCGAGCAGCAGCAGGTTCACGGCTGGGTCGCTGGCGGCTGGTCGTCGTCGACAGGCGCGTCATCCGGGTGTTCGCCACGCTTGCTGATCAAGCCGCTGAACAGGATGCCCACTTCGAACAGCATCCACATCGGCACCGCCAACAAGGTCTGGGAGAAGATGTCCGGCGGCGTGAGGATCATGCCGACGACGAAGCAGCCGATGATCACGTACGGGCGGATCTTCTTCAGGTACTTGACGTCGACCACGCCGATCCACACCAGCAGCACCACCGCCACCGGGATTTCGAACGCCACGCCGAAGGCGAAGAACAGCGTCATCACGAAATCGAGGTAGCTGGTGATATCGGTCATCATTTCCACGCCGGCCGGGGTGGCGGCGGCGAAGAACTTGAAGATCAGCGGGAACACCAGGAAGTAGGCGAAGGCCATGCCGGTGTAGAACAGCAGGATGCTCGACACCAGCAACGGCACGGCGATGCGCTTCTCGTGCTTGTACAGGCCCGGCGCGATAAAGCCCCAGATCTGATGCAGGATCACCGGGATCGCCAGGAACAGCGAGACCATCATGGTCAGCTTCAAGGGCGTCAGGAACGGCGACGACACATCGGTGGCGATCATCGTCGCGCCAGCCGGCAGGTACTGGCGCAGCGGCGTCGAGACGAAGGTGTAGATCTGCTGGGTAAAGGCGAACAGCCCGGCAAAGATGATGAAGATCGCCGCCACGCAACGCAGCAGGCGGGTACGCAGCTCGGTGAGGTGCGAGACCAGCGGCATATGCTGGTCGTTTTCCGGTTTATCAGCGCTCATGGGGCTCGCGGCGGCAATGTAGGGTCATGGGGCGCGGGCGACGCAACGGGCGTCGGCGCAGGCGTTGTAGGGGCGGGCGCAGCCGGTGCGACGTCGGCCACAGGGGCTGGCGCGATGCTGTGCTCGGCCACCGGCGTTACCGGCTTGGCCGGCTCTTGCACCGGGGACAGAATCTTGCGGGCTTCCTGCTCCAACGAGAGGATATGTTCGTTGTGCAATTGCCGGCGGATTTCGTCGGCACCGATTTCCCGTTCAACTTCCTGTTTGATCGCGTTGAAACTGCGTTTTAGGCGCCCGATCCACAAGCCGGCGGTGCGTGCGGCACCGGGCAGGCGTTCCGGCCCCAGTACCAGCAGGGCCACCAGGCCGACGAGCAGCAGTTCAGAGAAGCTGATACCAAACATTAGTCAGTGCTCACGAGTCTTTGCGGGTCGGCTCTTGGACCTTTTCAGCCTGAACGTCGAAGGTACGGCGCTCGGTGATCGGCTGGGTGGCCTGCGGGTGAACAGGCTGGGCCGGTGGCACCGGGTTGACGCTTGGCTCGGCTGGCTTTTCATCATCGTTCATGGCTTTGCGAAAGCCCTTGATCGACTCGCCCACATCGGTGCCCAGGTTCTTGAGTTTCTTGGTACCGAACACCAATACCACCACCACCAGAATGACGATCCAGTGTTTCCAGTCAAAAATGCCCATGCTTCAAATCCTCAAGTCTTAGTTATTCAGGCGGACGGGCGCGAGGCCTTCTCGGCGTGCCCGGACAAGCCGAAGCGACGGTCCAGTTCATCCAGCACGGCCTGTGGGTGCTGCCCCAGTTGGGCGAGCATCACCAGGCTATGGAACCACAAGTCTGCGGTCTCATAGATTACATCGCTGTAATCACCGCTGATTTGCGCGTCCTTGGCCGCAATGATGGTCTCGACGGATTCTTCGCCGAGTTTTTCCAGAATCTTGTTCAGACCCTTGTGGTACAGGCTGGCGACATAGGAGCTGTCGGCGTCCGCGCCTTTGCGGTCTTCCAGCACCTGGGCCACACGGTTCAGGGTATCGCTCATGTTCAGTGTCCTGCTGGGTAGATGGCGTGCGGGTCTTTGAGCACCGGCTCCACAATCTTCCATTCGCCATTCTCGAACACGCGATAGAAGCAACTGTGGCGGCCAGTGTGGCAGGCGATGCCGCCGATCTGTTCGACCTTGAGGATCACCACGTCGGCATCGCAGTCCAGGCGCAGCTCGTGCAGGGTCTGCACGTGCCCGGACTCTTCGCCCTTGCGCCACAGTTTGCCACGCGAACGTGACCAGTAGATGGCGCGCTGCTCAGCGGCGGTGAGGCTCAGGGCCTCGCGGTTCATCCAGGCCATCATCAGCACGCGCCCGGTCTTGTAGTCCTGGGCAATGGCCGGCACCAGGCCGTCACTGTCCCACTTGATCTCATCCAGCCAGTCTTTCATGTTCGGCTCCGGCAATTTGCGACAGTGTATAACCGGATTGGCTATCGACGCACGATCAGATAAACACCCACGGCGACCATGATGCCGGCTGGCCAGTGGCCCAGTTGGTTCAAGGGCCCACCGATCGCCAGCATCACGCCGCCCACCAGGTGCGCGGCGCCGAGCAGGCGCAGGAACCAACCGTCCTTGCGCTTGCGCCACGGTGGCTCAGGGTCCTTGGCATGGGGCTGGGACATGCGCTCCAGCAGGTCGCGGGTCATGTTGGCCAGGTGCGGCAGCTGTTCGAACTGGCTGTGCAGGTTGCCCAGCATGGTTTTGGGGCTCATGCGCTCGCGCATCCAGCGTTCCAGGAAGGGTTGCGCGGTGTTCCACAAGTCCAGGTCCGGGTACAGCTGGCGGCCCAGGCCTTCGATGTTGAGCAGGGTCTTTTGTAGCAGCACCAGTTGCGGCTGCACTTCCATATTGAAGCGCCGCGCGGTCTGGAACAGGCGCATCAGCACCTGGCCGAAGGAAATATCTTTTAACGGTTTTTCAAAGATCGGCTCGCAGACGGTACGGATCGCCGCTTCGAATTCGTTGAGTTTGGTTTCCGCGGGCACCCAACCCGAATCAATGTGCAACTGCGCCACACGGCGATAGTCGCGCTTGAAGAAGGCGAACAGGTTGCGCGCCAGGTAATCCTGGTCTTCGGGGGTGAGGCTGCCGACGATGCCGCAATCGATGGCGATGTACTGCGGGCTCCACGGGTTGACGGTGCTGACGAAGATGTTGCCCGGGTGCATGTCGGCGTGGAAGAAACTGTCGCGGAACACTTGGGTGAAGAAGATCTCCACACCGCGCTCGGCCAGCATCTTCATGTCGGTGCGCTGGTCGGCCAGGGTCGCAAGGTCGGTGACCTGCACGCCGTAGATGCGCTCCATCACCAGCACTTTTGGCCGGCACCAGTCCCAATACACTTGCGGCACATACAGCAGTTGCGAGCCTTCGAAGTTGCGTCGCAACTGGCTGGCGTTGGCCGCTTCGCGCAGCAGGTCGAGTTCGTCGTAGATGGTTTTTTCGTAGTCGGCGACCACATCCACCGGGTGCAGCAGGCGCGCATCGGCAGAGAAGCGTTCGGCCGCGCGGGCAAGGACAAACAGCCACGCCAGGTCCTGGCCGATGATCGGCTTGAGGCCTGGGCGAATGACTTTCACCACCACTTCTTCGCCGGTCTTGAGCTGTGCGGCGTGTACTTGCGCTACAGACGCCGAGGCCAGGGGCTCGACGTCGAAGCGGCTGAACACCTCGCTGATCTTCTGGCCCAGCTGTTCTTCGATCAGCGCCATCGATTGCTGCGAATCGAACGGCGGCACGCGGTCTTGCAGCAGCATCAGCTCGTCGGCGATGTCTTCGGGCAACAGGTCGCGGCGGGTGGAGAGGATCTGCCCGAACTTGATGAAGATAGGCCCCAGATCCTGCAACGCCAGGCGCAGGCTCGCACCACGGCTCAACGGCGACGGTTTGCGCGGGAACCAGCGCCATGGCAGCACATAACGCACCGCCAGCAGGAACCACGGCAAAGGCAGGGCAAACAGCAGGTCATCGAGACGGTAGCGGATTACGACGCGCTGGATACGAAACAAACGGCGGACGGCGAGCAGCTTCATGCGTTATCGCTTGGATCAAGGGAACGGCTCAAGCGCTCGAAGCGGGCCTCGAGGCGTTCCAGGTCGATTTTGGCCTTGTCGAGTTCGCGAAAGCGCGCTTGCGCTTCCCGTTGCCCGACCAGGGTGCGCGATTCTTCGCTCAGGTATTCGGCGAGGTTCTGATTGAGGCTGACGAACCCTTGCTGGTACCAGCGCGAGCGGCTGCGCAGGTGTCCGCTGATCAACTGGGTGGCGACGGGGCCGATCCAGCGCGACAGTTCGTATTCCCAGTCCAGCTCCAGGTCTTGCAGCACGGCGGCCAGGTCCATCAGCACCGCGCTGTCGCCTTCCAGTTCCACCTCGGGGCTGTGGAGGATGGCCGTCTTGTTGCGGCTCAGCGCCAGGTGCAACAGGCTGGAGGCCGGCGCACGCAAAGTGCAATCGGCTTGGGCGGCCCATTGGGTGGCGAGCAGCAGGCCTTCATCGCTGGGCAGGATAAACAGCTGCAAGGCGGGGCTGCGGCAGTCGACGGCAATGACTTTGCCGGTCAGGTGCGCGAGCCGCGCCAGGGCGGTGCTGTCCAGGCGCAGTACACGGTTGAGGCCGTGCTCGACGCTGGCGAGAAGACCTTGCAGCAGCATCAGGGCTTGATGCCGCGGTGCAGGGCGACGATGCCGGACGTCATGTTGTGGTAGGTCACGCGGTCGAAACCGGCCTCCACCATCATCGACTTCAGGGTTTCCTGGTCCGGGTGCATGCGGATCGACTCGGCCAGGTAGCGGTAGCTCTCGGCATCGTTGGTGATCAGCTTGCCCATCAACGGCATGAAGGCGAAGGAGTACGTGTCGTAGACCTTGGACATCAGCGCGTTGGTCGGCTTGGAGAACTCCAGCACCAACAGGCGGCCACCTGGCTTGAGCACGCGCAGCATCGAGCGGATCGCGTCTTCCTTGTGGGTCACGTTACGCAGGCCGAAGGCGATGGTCACGCAGTCGAAATGGTTGTCGGGGAACGGCAGCTTCTCAGCGTCGGCCTGGACGAATTCGATATTGCCGGCCACGCCTTTGTCGAGCAGGCGGTCGCGGCCAACCTTGAGCATCGAGCCGTTGATATCGGCCAATACCACTTGGCCGGTGGGGCCAACCAGCTTGGAGAACTTGGCCGCCAAGTCGCCGGTGCCACCGGCGATGTCCAGTACCCGGTTGCCGGTGCGTACGCCGGACAACTCGATGGTGAAGCGCTTCCACAGGCGGTGCATGCCGCCGGAGAGCACGTCGTTCATCAGGTCGTACTTGGCCGCCACGGAGTGGAACACCTCAGCGACTTTTTCCGCCTTTTGGCTTTCCGGGACGTTCTTGAAGCCGAAGTGAGTGGTGGGTTCGGCATCGCTGCCTTTGCGCTGATCAGTCATATCGCTGTCACCAAAAGAGAATGCGGGACATGATAATCCCCAAGGCCTGCTTTGTCTTGGCAAGGCTGCAGGTAAGATAGGCGCTCATCGAGACCTTTTGCCGCATGGCGGGTGTTCTGAGTCGTTATAAAGAGGAGTCATTGCAATGGCCCGCATTACCGTTGAGCGTGAACATACCCTGGGAAAAGAACAGGCGCGGGCCAAGGCTGAGCAACTGGCGCGCAAACTCGAGGATAAATATGGGGTGGAGTCTTCGTGGGCTGGCGACACCCTGAAGCTCAAGCGCTCCGGGGTTAAAGGCACGGTGTGGGTGGCCAATGATTCGCTGCGCATTGATGTGGAACTTGGCCTGTTGATGTCGGCCATGAGTGGCACGATCAAGTCCGAAATCGAAAAAGCCCTGGACAGGGCCCTGGCCTGATATCGCTGTGCTTAGGGTGCCGATTCTAATTTTAAACCCTACTTTGTGCCCAAGCCCTCAACTCTTGCGGGCCGTCCGCCACCCAATCCTGAGTGAGGTGCACCATGGCCAAAGTTATTTTGAAGAAAAAAATCGACGTTCAGACCACCCCCCTGAATGAGGTTAAAAGCTATGCCCGCAAGATCTGGCTGGCGGGTCTTGGTGCCTACGCCAAGGTCGGCAGCGAGGGCGGCGAGTACTTCAAGGAACTCGTTAGAAGCGGTCAACGTGTTGAAAGTAAAGGTAAAAAAGTTGTAGTTGAACAACTTGATGCCGCCAACAGTCAGATTGACCAAGTAAGGAGTAACGTCTCCGGCGTCAAAGGCCTGGTTGAAGTTCAACTGGATAAAGTTGAAAAAGCTTTTGATACTCGTGTCGCCAGTGCCTTGAATCGGATCGGCATTGCGTCTAAACATGACGTGGAGACACTCTCTGCTAAGCTCGAAGAGCTGACGGCATTGCTCGAACGTGTCGCGCGTAAACACTAAGGAGACATCGGGATGGCTGTTAAAAAGACTACTCAGAAAGAAGGCAGCTCGTGGGTCGGGAAAGTTGAAGAATATTCCCGCAAAATCTGGCTCGCTGGTTTAGGCGTGTACTCGAAGATCGACAGTGACGGCAGCAAACTCTTCGAGACCCTGGTTAAAGACGGCGAGAAGGCCGAGAAGTTGACCAAGAGCACGGTTGGTAAAAAAGTCGACGCTGCCAAGGCGAGCGCGGGTTCCGCCAAGTCGAGCATTTCGGATACCTGGGGCAAGTTGGAAGAGACTTTCGACAAACGCCTCAACAGTGCTATTTCGCGACTGGGCGTACCGAGCAAGGCTGAGTTGAAAGCGCTGCATGGCAAGGTCGATACCTTGACCAAGCAAATCGAAAAACTCACCGGCGCCAAGGCGGCTCCCGCCAAGACGGCCACGGCCAAGCCTGCTGCAAAACCAGCAGCCAAGCCTGCGGCTAAAACCGCTGCTGCAAAACCTGCCGCCAAAACTGCCGCCAAGCCGCTGGTTAAAGCCGCCGCCAAGCCGGCTGCAAAACCCGCTGCAAAAGCGCCAGCCAAAGCCGCTGCGAAACCTGCGGCCAAGCCAGCGGCTAAAACCGCTGCGGCCAAACCGGCTACCAAGCCTGCCGCTAAGCCAGTGGCCGCTAAAACCGCCGCCAAACCTGCGGCCAAACCTGCGGCTAAACCGGCTGCCAAACCTGCCGCTAAAACCGCTGCCGCTAAACCTGCTGCCAAACCCGCCGCTGCGAAACCAGCGGCCAAACCTGCCGCGGCCAAAAAGCCTGCGGTGGCGAAAAAACCGGCAGCTGCAAAGCCCGCCTCGACGGCCAAGCCAGCCACGGCGCCAGCACCGGCCGCTTCTACCGCCAATTCGGTGTCCGCACCGACGCACGCGGCTGCTATCCCGACTGCAACGCCGGCCACCCCGACGCCATCCAGTCAGTCCTGATTTCTACGGGACACAAAAAACGCCCGGTCTGCGAAGATCGGGCGTTTTTTATGAAGATCTAAGAAACGCCGCATGCCCCATTTTTGTAGGAGCGAGCTTGCTCGCGAAAAACTCAAAGACGCCGCGTTTATTCACGAAGCCCCCGTTATCGTTGACCTTTTTCGCGAGCAAGCTCGCTCCTACATGTTTAATCGATGTCATCCAGGTACTTCAAGGCGAACTTCTCGGTCGCCTGCCGCGCCGTCGGCAGCAGATGGGGCGCCACCAGCATCATGATCTGGTACACCACCACCCGCACCTCACCCTCACGATCCAGGATCCGCTGGTAATCCAGGGAAAACAGCAACGTCAGGGTGATCTGCTCCACCAGTTGCCCCAACGCCTGGGTATCACTGACCAGCTGCCCAGCCGCCTTCAACCGCGCAAGCAATGACGCCAATGTGCGCTTGAGCGCCGTGAGCAGGTGACGGATCCCCTTGGCCAGCTTGGGCAAGCGCCCGGCCAGGTTCGACAGGTCCTGGAACAGGAACCGGTAGTGGGCCATGCGCTCGACAATCAGGTG
The DNA here is from genome assembly GCF_009935965.1 of Pseudomonas sp. L13. Classification (NCBI taxonomy): domain Bacteria; kingdom Pseudomonadati; phylum Pseudomonadota; class Gammaproteobacteria; order Pseudomonadales; family Pseudomonadaceae; genus Pseudomonas; species Pseudomonas sp. L13. Next base: position 7,573 of record NZ_QODJ01000005.1, on the reverse strand, counting down.
CAGGAACAGCCAGTAATCCTCGGCCTCCAGTTGCGCATCGGCGGGAGGGTCCAGCAGTGGCGCCAGCTCACATTGAAAACGCTCGAACAGCCCGAGCACCAAGGGCTCCTTGCCATGGAAGTGGTAGTAGAGGTTGCCGGGGCTGATCCCCATTTCATTGGCCACCTCCATGGTCGACACGTTCGGTTCGCCCTTGTGGTTGAACAACTGCAGGGCACATTCAAGGATACGGTCGCGCGTCTTCATCCAGTCTTCTTAAAGTTGATCGCTGAGCTCAGCGCACCCGCACGTAAGTGCCCGGCGCCGCTTCCATCGGTGGGTAATTCTGGTTGCCCAGGGCGGTGAGGGTTTCGCGTTGTACACCGGAGCGTTTTTGCACCCACTCCAGCCACTGCGGCCACCAACTGCCTTCGACGTGCTGGGCGTCGTAATACCAGGCGCGCGGGTCGCTGCTCAGCTTGGGGTTCTCGACGTAGTTGGCCTTGGGGTTGCCCGGTGGGTTGAGGATGCTCTGGATATGCCCGCTGTTGGACAGCACAAAGCGCCGCTCGCCGCCCAGCAGTTGCGTGGAGCGGTACACCGCGTCCCACGGGGTGATGTGGTCGTTGATGCCGGCCACGCTGAAGCTGTCCACCGCCACCTTGCGCAAGTCGATGGGCGTGCCGCATACCTCCAGGCCGCCAGGGTGGCTCAGGGGGTTGTGCTTGAAGAAGTCCAGCAGGTCGCCGTGCAAGGCGGCGGGCAGGCGCGTGTTGTCGTTGTTCCAGTACAGGATGTCGAACGCCGGCGGTTCCTTGCCCAGCAGGTAATTGTTGATCCAGTAATTCCAGATCAGGTCGTTGGGGCGCATCCAGGCAAACACCTTGGCCATGTCGCGACCATCCAGCACGCCTTGCTGGTAGGAGCGGCGCTTGGCGGCTTCCAGGGTTTGCTCATCGGCGAACAAGGTTGCGGGGCTGTCGATCTGGCTGTCCAGCAGGCTTACCAGGTAACTGGCGCTGGAGATGCGTCGCAACTGGCGCTTGGCTTGCAGGTGGCCTTGCAGCGCGGCGATGGTCAGGCCCCCGGCGCAGGCGCCCATCAGGTTGACCTCGCGGGCGCCAGTGATGGCCCGGCACACGTTGAGCGCTTCCTCCAGCGCCGCCACGTAGGTGGACAGGCCCCATTCGCGATGCCGCACGTCCGGGTTACGCCAGCTGACCATAAAGGTCTGCAGGCCGTTTTTGAGCGCGTATTGCACAAAGCTGTTGGCCGGGCTCAGGTCGAAGATGTAGTACTTGTTGATTTGCGGCGGCACCACCAGCAGTGGCTTGGCGTACTGTTTTTCGCTCATGGGCTTGTATTGGATCAGCTCCAGCAGCTCATTGCGAAACACCACCGAACCGGGCGTGGTCGCCACGGTCTTGCCCACTTCGAAAGCGTGCTTGCTGACCTGGCGCGGCAAACCGTTGTTGTGCAGCAGGTCTTCGAACAAGTTGCTCACGCCGCGCACCACGCTATTGCCGCCGGAGTTGAGCAGCTCCTTGATCGCCAGCGGGTTGAGCAGGGTGTTGGAAGGGGACACGGCATCGTTGAGCAGGGCGAGGGCGAACTGCGCGCGGGCGCGATCATCGTCACTGAGGGCGCTGTCATCGATCCACTGCCGTGTCTGTTTTTGCCAGCTCAGATAGGCTTGCAAGCTGCGCCGGTACAGCGGGTTGAGCTTCCAGGTGGGGTCGCTGAAGCGATGGTCCCTGGGGTTGGGTTCGTGCACGGTCTCACCCAGCAGCACGCGGCCCAGCTGGCCGCCCAGGGCCAGGGCGTGGCGGGCGGTGTGCACCGGGTTGCGCAGGCCGTGCGCGGCGACGGTACGCAGGGTCGACAGCAAGTCCCGGCCACGCAGGCCGGTGATCGCATTTTGTGCGTTGATGAACGTAGCGGGGGTGGGCGCCGGGTTCGTCACGGGTCTTTCTCGCATGAGCCAACACTCCTTCGTCAAGACATCAAGCAGGCACGCCAATCCAGAACCATAGTCGGTTCCTGGCAAGTTGCGCGGTGGTGTGTTCCTTCACACCGCCGGTCGCGGATGTATCACGGCGCGCAGGCGCTCCTCCTCCAGAAACTTCATGATGATCGGCGCCACGGCTTCGGCCCGGGTGATCAGGAACAGGTGGCCATCATCAATGATGTGCAACTGTGCATTGGGGATGCGCCAGGCGAGCATGCGCATGTTGACCAGCGGGATCAGCGGGTCATCGTCCCCGGCCAGCACCAGGGTGGGCTGGCGGATCTTGTGCAGCCAATGAATGCTGGTCCAGCCCAACCCGGCAAACAGCTGCCAGTAGTAGCCCAGCTTGCCGGCCGAGCGCACTTTGCTGGCGTGCTCGGCGGCCAGTTTGGAGTCACGGCGGAACGAGCCGCCATAAATCATCGGTGCAATGCGCACCACATGGGACGGTTGGATATAGCGCCTGGGGCTTGCCATCAGCCACAAGACTTTCGGTTTGCCCGGCACCATGAAGGCACCGGCCGCCGTGGCCGCCAGGATCAATTTCTTGCAGCGCTCGGGGTAGTCATAGGCAAATTGCTGGGCCAGCGCTCCGCCCCAGGACACGCCCACGGCGTTCACTTGGCCGTAGTCCAGGTAGTCGAGCATGCGCGCGGTGAGCTTGGCCAGGCCGGGGAACCGATAGGGCCGGTTCGGCGTCGAGGAACCGCCCACGCCGGGCACGTCGAAGGCGATCACTTCCAGGTCCGGGTCCAGGGCCTGGACGAACGGAAACACCAGCTCAAGGTTGGCGCCGATGCCGTTGAAGATCAGCAGCGGCGTCAAGTGCGGCTTGCCCGGGCGCACCGCCGTGCGGATGGTCTGGCCATCCAGGTCGATGGTACGGAAGATGAACGGTTGCGGCATGGGGAAACCCTTCGGGTTGGAGGGGTAGCTTTAAGCCACAAGCTGCAAGTTGGGTGCGATCAACTTGTAGCTTGTGGCTTGCAGCTTGTGTCTAGCGTTCATGTACATAGGTCCCCGGCGCCGCTTCGGCAGCGGCATAGGTCTTATTGCCTAATGTCGTCGGGGCTTTTTTCAGTTTCCCCGCCCGCTCCGCCTGCCACACCTGCCAATGCAGCCACCACGAATCAGTGTGCTTGGTCGCATCCTCCTGCCACTCCAGCGCACTGCCGGCCAGGCCCTCGCTGGTCTGGTAGCGCGCCTTGGGGTTGCCCGGCGGGTTGAGGATGCTCTGGATATGCCCGCTGCTGGACAGCACAAACTCGACCTTGCCGCCGAACAACTGTGCTGACTTGTAGCAGGACTGCCACGGCGTGATGTGGTCGTTGGTGCCGGCCAGGGAATAGATATCGGCGGTGACCTGCTTGAGGTCGATGGGCGTGCCGCACACTTCCAGGGCGTTGGGGCGTACCAGTGGGTTGTTCTTGAACAGTTCGATCAGGTCGCCATGGAACGCGGCCGGCAAGCGTGTGGTGTCGTTGTTCCAGAACAGGATGTCGAACACCGGCGGCTCGTTGCCCAGCAGGTAGTTGTTGACCCAATAGTTCCAGATCAGGTCGTTGGGGCGCATCCAGGCAAAGACCTTGGCCATGTCGCGGCCTTCCAGCACGCCGGCCTGGTAGGAGTGGCGCTTGGCCGCTTCCAGGGTCTGCTCATCCACAAACAGCGCCACCTGGGTGTCCAGGGTGGTATCCAGCACGCTCACCAGCAGGGTCAGGGCGTTGACCTTCTTCTGCCCCAGCGCCGCATAGTGGCCCAACAGCGCCGTGCAGGTGATGCCGCCGGAGCAGGCGCCGAGCATATTCACGTCTTTGCTGCCGGTAATCGCCGTGACCACATCCACCGCTTCCTTGAGCGCCTCGATATAGGTGGACAGCCCCCATTCGCGCTGGGCCTTGGTGGGGTTGCGCCAGCTGACGATAAAGGTCTGCTGGCCATTGCGCAGGCAGAAGCGCGCCAGGCTTTTATCCGGGCACAGGTCGAAGACGTAGAACTTGTTGATCTGCGGCGGTACCACCAGCAGCGGGCGTTCGTGTACCTGTTCGGTAATGGGCTTGTACTGGATCAGCTCCAGCACGTCGTTGCGAAACACCACCGCGCCTTCGCTGGTGCCCAGGGTCTTGCCGACTTCAAAGGCGCCCATGTTGACCTGGCTGGGCATGCCGCCGTTGTGCACCATGTCCTTGGCCAGGTGGGACAGGCCGTCGAGCAAACTTTTGCCGCCGGTTTCAAAGAAGCGTTTGACCGCCGCCGGGTTGGCCGCGCTGTTGGTGGGGGCCATGGCTTCGGTCATCAGGTTGATCACGAAATGGCCACGGCTGATGTCTTGTGCCGACAGGTTGCTGTCGTCGATCCAGTCGTGAAGTTCCTTGCGCCACGCCAGGTAAGTCTGCAAATAACGTTTGTAGAGCGGGTTCTGGCTCCAGGCCGGGTCGTTGAAGCGACGGTCGTCGCCCTCGGGCGCCAGTGCGGATTTGCCGAACATCACGTTCTTCAATTCAACGCCAAAGTGGGCGACGTGCTTGACGCTGTGCAACGGTTGCTTGATGGCTTGGGTCAGCACCATCTTGGCCGAGGCCAGTAAATCCTTTTTGCGTAACGCGATGATCGGGTTCAACCCCAGGGTGTTTTCCGAGGCCTGGCGTTTCAAGTCATCGTTATTCTTGTTACTCATCTACGACGCTCCATTGTCCGAAAGACGAGTACCGGCGATTGCTGCGCACCCAATTTCGATACACGACACCAGCCTGGTACTGCGACTCGGGTGACCGTTGATACCGCATCGTCAAATGCAGGGAACTTGCCAGTTCCATTGGTTACCCGAGTTTATTTTTTTTCGCAAGCGGGCCAATCGTTGGCCACGCGACAGGGCATTCAAGCAGATGAAATTAGAAAATGCGCTCTAAACAGCAAGACCCTTGGACTAGAGCATCAGCCGCACGACCGACTCACTCGGATCGCGGGTTTTCCCAGCGGCTTTGAGCTCGGCCAGGTAGTCCGCCCACAAAGCGTCCTGACGTACGGCCAACTGGTAGAGGTAGTCCCAGGTGAACAGCCCGCTGTCATGGCCGTCATCGAAGGTCAATTTCAGTGCGTACTGGCCGGCCGGTTCCAGCTTGCTCAACCGGACATTGAGTTTGCCGAATTGCAGGATGGGTTTGCCGTGGCCCTGGACCTCGGCGGAAGGGGAGTGCACCCGCAGGAATTCGGCGGGCAACTGATAGGTTTCGTCCGGCCCGTAGGTCAGGCCGAGGGTGTTGGAGGTTTTGTGCAAATTAACAGCAGTGGGGAATTTTGGCATTGGGGACACCTTGGGCTGCAAGCTACAAGCTGCAAGTTGAATGTGCTCAACTTGCGGCTTGTAGCTTACAGCTTGGGGCTTACAGAATGTACCGAGACAGATCTTCGTTCTGCGCCAATTCGCCCAGGTGGCTGTTGACGTAATCAGCATCGATCTTGATCGCTTCGCCATTCTGCGCACCGGCCATGTCGCCGGCACTGAACGATACTTCCTCCAGCAGGCGCTCAAGCAAGGTATGCAGGCGACGGGCACCGATGTTCTCGGTCTTCTCGTTGACCTGCCAGGCGATCTCCGCCAGGCGCTTGATCCCGTCTGCCTGGAATTCGATACCCAGCCCTTCGGTTTTCAACAGCTCGCGGTACTGCTCGGTGAGCGAGGCATGCGGCTCGCTGAGGATGCGTTCGAAGTCGCCCGGCGTCAGCGCCTTGAGTTCCACCCGAATCGGCAAGCGGCCTTGCAGCTCGGGCACCAGGTCGCTGGGCTTGCTCAGGTGGAAGGCACCGGAGGCGATAAACAGGATGTGGTCAGTCTTGACCATGCCCAGCTTGGTGTTAACCGTGCAGCCTTCGATCAGCGGCAACAGGTCGCGCTGCACGCCTTCGCGGGAGACATCCACGCCGCCGGAGTTGCCGCGCTTGGCCACCTTGTCGATCTCGTCGATAAACACAATGCCATGTTGCTCGACCGCTTCCAGGGCCTTGGCCTTGAGTTCTTCCTCATTGACCAGGCGCCCGGCTTCTTCGTCGCGCACCAGCTTGAGCGCTTCTTTGACCTTGAGCTTGCGGCTTTTCTTCTTGCCCTTGCCCATGTTGGCGAACAGGTTCTGCAACTGGCTGGTCATTTCTTCCATGCCAGGCGGGGCCGAAATGTCCACGCCGGACACTTCAGCCACTTCAATCTCGATTTCCTTGTCATCCAGCTGGCCTTCACGCAGGCGCTTGCGGAACAGCTGGCGAGTGTTGGAATCGGTAGCCGGTGCGGCGTCTTCGTTGAAACCCATGCGTGCCGGTGGCAACAGGGCGTCGAGGATGCGCTCTTCAGCGGCGTCTTCGGCGCGGTGGCTGACCTTGGTCACTTCCTGTTCGCGCAGCATCTTCAGGGCGGCGTCAGCCAGGTCACGAATGATCGACTCGACATCACGGCCCACATAGCCGACTTCGGTGAACTTGGTCGCTTCGACCTTGATGAACGGTGCATTGGCCAGTTTGGCCAGGCGCCGGGCGATCTCGGTTTTACCGACGCCGGTGGGGCCGATCATCAGGATGTTCTTGGGCGTTACTTCAACGCGCAGTTCTTCCGGCAGTTGCATCCGGCGCCAGCGGTTACGCAGCGCAATGGCAACGGCGCGCTTGGCATCGTCCTGGCCGATGATATGGCGGTTGAGTTCATGGACGATTTCGCGGGGAGTCATGGACATAGTGTTTGGCGGCCTCAAGCCTGAATAAGCCCAGGGCTTATTCGGCGAGGTCCTGCTCCTCAATGGTCTGGTTGTGGTTGGTGAACACGCAGATATCGCCAGCGATACCCAGGGCGGTCTCGACGATTTCACGGGCCGACAGGTCGGTTTTCTTCAACAGCGCGCTGGCCGCAGCCTGGGCGTAGCCGCCGCCGGAACCCATGGCGATCAGGCCATGCTCGGGTTCAACCACGTCGCCGTTGCCAGTGATGATCAAGGAAGCGTCTTTGTTCGCAACCGCGAGCATGGCCTCCAGGCGGCTGAGGGAGCGGTCGGTGCGCCATTCTTTGGCAAGCTCCACAGCGGCGCGCACCAGGTGGCCCTGGTGTTTCTCAAGCTGGCCTTCGAAACGCTCGAACAGGGTAAAGGCGTCGGCGGTAGCGCCTGCGAAGCCGGCAAGCACCTGGCCGTGGTACAGGCGGCGCACTTTCTTGGCGTTGCCTTTCATCACGGTGTTGCCCAGGGAAACCTGGCCGTCGCCGCCCATGACAACTTTGCCGTGGCGACGTACTGAAACGATGGTGGTCAAGGGGAGAGTCTCCACGCAGCGGGGCGAAAATGCCCTGATGGAAACTCATATGGGGGTGGCGAGGGGGATTTCAACCGTAGGAAGACAGGGCGGACGAGTGGTGTTTATGGCTTCGACACCTGCTTGAGCACACTGCAAACCAATGTGGGAGCTGGCTTGCCTGCGAAAGCGGCCTGATAGTCAACACAGTTGGACCGGGTACATATCCGTTATTTAGGTTACGGCCACTTAGGGTTCCGCTCTGACAGCGGCTCACTTTTGAAAAGCGCAAAAGTAAGCAAAACGCTCTTGCCCCAC